>DATHNH010000193.1:0-16482 GCA_035486255.1 Solirubrobacteraceae bacterium
CCTTATCTCACCGTCGATGATCGCCCGGAAGGGCGCCTGTATCAGATAGCCGGAGAACGGCGCACCTAGCACCGCCTCCCGGAGAGAGTCCCATTGTGGATCGAGCGCGCAATCTGGGCCGAGATATCCATACATCACCCCAAGCGCGATCTTCCACAGCGCTCGAAGGGTCAACGCTACCGCAGGCTCCGGGTGGCGTGGTCGCACCTTCGCACGAAAGCCGCCGCCCGGCAAGTCCACGCACTCGTTGACATACATTGCAACGGCAACGCCCTGCTTAATCTCGATATCCAGTCGCGCCGTCGCCAACTCACGACATTCAATCTCCTTAATTGGGCCGCTTCTCCCGGCCCACCCCTCAAGGCCCCGTATGAGCGAGATGTCATACCGACTCGTAAATCGGGAATCAACTTGGAGGCCGAGGAAATGATTGCATGGATCACATACAGCACCCGGCCGCAGAATGTACTTATCTGCTGCACGACCGAACGCGCGCTGTACTACATGCTCATCCTTGGTAAAGCTCGCGTCTTGCGCCAAGCAGTAGAGACACTTTCGCTGCTCGATTGGGAGATGTGTAGCGACGGCCCGTTGACGCATCCCGCCATGTTTAGCAGGGCCGCCGGCCTTCCGCAGAAAGCACGTCCATAAGCGGGGTGCCGGGTGACTGCTATAAGGCAGGTATCCCCGATGACCCCACAAGTTGCGCCCGATAAGATCAGGGAGCAGATAGCGGACCTGCTCTGGGAACATACCTCGGCCTACGAAACCGAGGAGGTTTGCGATCGCCTAGGGATGCCACCCATCCTCGACGGTACGGTCGCTATGTCCTCTAAGCGAGTCTATGTCAGAAAGCGGCTTCAGCGGGCACCGCTGCCGGAACTGTTGGACATCGCCCAAAGGGTGGTTGACGAATACCACGACGGCAAGTTGGAGCAGCTACTCGATGGCGACGGCCTACGCGGGGTCGCTGGTGAGCTGCAAAACGTCATCTTCGCTGCCGTAGGCCCGAAGCCTCGGATTGTCCTACGAGACGCGATCAACAACGTCATCGAGATTATCGAGGGCGCCGAACGGTGCCTCGTATACGACCGCCCCCTGCCTGCAAACGGGCTGGATTGGGGAACGCTTGTGGACTGGTGGAAAGAGGACACCGGGACAACGGGGCGTGAAGCGGCCTTGAGCCTCTACCACCGACTCTCTAAGGCGCTCGCAAGTCCACCCGAGAAACTGCTATTTAGGACGTACTGCCGCCGATATGCGAACGACACACGCGACGTGCCTGCGCTATTGCCACAGGTCTACATGCATTATGACCCGTTCACTAAACGCGAGCTGGGCAGCGAGGGAGACGAGTTGCCGCGTCAACGCATGGACTTTCTTCTGCTGCCGACGAATCGTGCACGAATCGTCATCGAGGTCGATGGCAAGCAGCACTATGCGGACGAGTCAGGACGGGCATCCCCGCAGCGCTACGCGGAGATGGTGCGGGAGGACCGGGCGATCCGTCTCGATGGCTATGAGGTCTACCGCTTCGGTGGGAAGGAGCTTTTTGGTGAAGCCGGCGAAGCGCTGGTGGACGCTTTCTTTGATCGCCTGCTCGATCGACATACCCAATAACATCAGCGCGCGGGCACGCGCCGGCCTCAGAGAAGCCATGCCTCTCTCACATCTGCCCGATTCTTAGTGGCCGTGTCCCGACCCAAATGGGGATGTGGGCGTCAGATGCATCGCACAAGACGGCCTCTCATGGTAGGACGGATGAACAGCCTGTGGAGGCTGTATGCCGACGCAGTTTGCAATGGTGCAGATCGCGGCAATGGTCAAAATGAGCTTGCGCAGTCTGTTATATACGCCACGATCGGCGGTCGGATGTTGGACTACATAAATGATCCTCATATAGATTTCGCTGCGAATGCATATAAAATGTAGTGTCCCGAATCTCATCGGGGAGCCTTTGGTTGCTCGACTATTAGTTAGACGGGAGATTGCGACTTTCCAGCGTGAAGCTCAAGCGGAAGGGACTGGCTTTGGCGGCCAGCGCGAATATGTCATCAGCGCCTTTCCTTTGCCGTACTGCGATGCCCTCTAGACTGCTTCTATGCCCGATGACATCGAATCCGCGACGGACCTGCTGCTGCACGATCCTCATAAGCTACTGTTGAGCGCTTTGGAAGATGAGTCACACTCACCGCACTATCGACTGCTGATCGAGTACGGCGTCCCGTTCGATCCTTCGCCCCTGATAGCAGGAGTCACCCCTGGGAGGAAGCGTTGTTGCGCCTTGAACTCAGCCGAGCTTGCGCGTCAGCATCCAGAGCTGTATACCTATTACGAGGGAGTTGCGACCCACAGGACTGGTCCGCGCTGGCCGATATCACATGCATGGTGTGTTGATCGTCACGGGCACGTTGTGGACAGGACGTGGACCTTCCGCACCATCAGCCCGCTTGCCTATCGTGGCGTACCGATGCCGCTGGGTGTGATCGGTGACTGGATAGTCGAGGAGTCTGCCGGTTTCCTCAATACGCGCGACACTTTCGCCATGTTCGGGAACGACGTAGAGTGTATGGCCCGTCTGCTTGGGCTTCGCCGGATCGACGGCGCGAAGCCAGCTTAGCTCTAGCCATCGCGGGAACGCATCATCTCATCCATGCCATCGGCGGCGCCATCGAGCACTAGTGCGACTTTCTGCATTACAGCGGCAATGTGAGCCATGTTGATGTTGCGCGGACCATCCAGATTCACCGCGCCCTGTCGATTTCGCGCATACCGAAAGGTCTGCGACTCGGGATCAGCTTGAGAGAGTTCACTGATTACCGCACTGATCGCATCAAAGTCTGTGCTGTCGTCTGGGAACGCTGCTTCTATGGCTGCACGAGCTTTGGGCCACAGATTCTGGAGTCGATGCCCTGTAGGTGCTTTCGCGGGTTCTTCACGCCATTGCTTGCCAAGCACGATCAAACTCTTAAGTCGAAGCTCAAGCCAGTGGCGATAAGCGAACAGCGCCGGGAATACGAGAAGGTCTTGGATGCCGCCGTGTACTGCTTGGTAGGCCAAAGCATTTCCGGCCTCAAGAAATGAGGAAATGTAGCGCTGCTCTGACACGTCATAGTCAATGCAGGCGATATCACCACGCGCTCCCCCTTCAACGAACAAGGACTCGCCCGCTTGCAACGGCTCTAGGTCTAGGCTGTCGAGAAAGTCGTTCATCGCCAAATGATCGGCTATAGCTGCGACCGCTGCTCGCTCGGCACTTGCAACCCGCGTGAGTCGGCTAGGTCTGACTCAGCGCCTGCTGATAGACGAGCCGCGTCTCACGGGCTGGCTTGAGCCCGAGCTGTTCATCGAGGACGTGGCTAAGCGTCTCGTAGCGCCTGGTCATCGACTCGCGCAGGCCGAGAGATTGTTCGGCTTCGAGGGCGAGCCGCCAGCTCGGCTCGTGCAGGCCGTCGAAGGCGATAGCTTGCTCGGCCATTTGCAGGGCGCCGCGTGCGTCGCCGCGCTTGAGCCGTAGGCATCCGACGCGCTCAAGAAGATCGAGCAGGGTTGCACTCAGGTTGCGGATCTCGCCATCCGCCCAGGCATAGTCGGCGCCCTCCAATGGCTCTCCGCGCCAGAGCGCGAGCGCAGCTTCGAGGATCGCTGGATCGCTCGCGTCGCTGCTCTCCGCGAGGAGACGGTCGAGTTCATCGAGGTCTACGCGCACCTGAGCGCGATCGAGCTGGTAGCGCTCCTCGTCGAGCAAGGCATCGCCGATCGCCTTGCGCGCCTCGGTGACGGATTGCCAGAAGCGGGGCCGTGTGCGCTTGGGGTCCTGCGCCGGCCAGATAGCCTCGATCAGCTCGTCCCGGCTGCCGCCCTGCGGATGAAACGCAAGATAGGCCAGCAGCTCGTAGGTCGCTGCACGCCGGATGCGTCGAGCCAGTCCGTCGATCTTGAGCGGCCCGAGCACGGCGATCGAGATGCTGCGTGTGTCCGAGCTGAGCATCCCAGCGATCGGCCGCTCAGTAGCCGGGAGAGCCGGCACCGTCTCGGCTGCGGCGCTGCCGTCAGTCGGCGTGGCGATCGTCAGGAGATAGGGACGAACCCTTGCGCTGCGCTCTCTCGCCGGGTGCCGGCTCATCGGCCACTCGCTCGGCAGGATGCCCGACAGGCCCCGTCCGATCGAGGAGCTGCGCTCACGCACGAGGCTCCGCGTCGCGCCGATCAGTACAGCAAAGGCGAGGATGACCGCAAGGACCCACGCGAGGCCGCTCACAACTTGTTCTATCTCGCTCTGGCGCAGCGGGGCCGTGAGCGAGCCCGAAAGATGGGGAAACGCAGGGTGAATCAGCCAAAGGCACACCACAGCGGCCAGCGCGAGCGCAGCGCGCGCAGTCGCCCAAAGTCGCCGAGCTGCCGTGTTGCCGCGTTTCATATGAGCAGCGCCAAGAGCGAGCCGCCGGCTAGGAACGGTGCAAGTGGTAGGGCGAGGCGCAGCGCCTCTCTCCCTCGCCAAATCGTGAGCAGCCCCGCAATGAGCGCCGCGAGTCCGATAGCGAACACGAGCGCCTGCGGAGTGGCACCGTGCAATCCGCAGAGCATCAGCAGCAGGAGCTTCACGTCACCCATACCGATCCAACGAGGACGAGCCAGACCGAGAGCCAGCAGCAGCACAAGCAGGACGCCGCCGACGACGAGGGTGCTCACGCGAAGCCCGTCAAGTAGTGAAAGCGCCGCACACGCGAGGGCAGCCGGGAGCACGATGCGGTTCGGGATTCGGCGTTCGTGTAGATCGTCTCGCACGCACACACCGAGCGCCGCACCAAGGATGGCAAGGCGTGTAATGGCGAGAGCGTCGAGCCTGAGCATGACACCGACTCCCACAAGCGCGAGCGCACCCACGGCCGCGAAAACGATGCGCGCCTGTTTCATGGCTGGCGTGGAGCTGCGGTTGCGTGTGCAGAGATGGTCAGTGAGTGCAGGCCCACTATCCCCAGGAGGATCGTCGGCACGGTCCTGGTGACTGTGACTGTCACTTGGCCGGCGGTGGCAGTCGCTTGACCCCTGGTGGACGGGTTGGCGCTGATCGTTCTCATCGCTTCTTCACGCGCTTGGCCGGGGTTAAGCTCAAGGTGGCCGGCGTGGAGTTCGGGAATGTCGATCGCTTGGCTGCCCGACAAAGCCGCGTCATCAGCGATCGAAGTCAGTTGGCGGCGCACGAGGAAGGCGTGTCCGATGTCCACGCCCAATCCAATGACCATGACGAGGGCAAACGACAGGAGCAGGCCACCGATCAGGACGGAGCCCCGTTCGCACCGCAGGCGAAGTCTCAGCCGGCAGATCATGGCGCTCCCGGTTGCAGGATGCTTCGGTAGCGATCGACCGGGGCGCTTGCTCGCCCTCTGACGACGATCGTTCCGATGTGGCCGAGGAAGGGCAACGAGCCGATAGGAACGCGGGCCGTCACCTGAGCGGTCATTACTTCACCACGCGCGTATGTGCCATTGAGGCTCAGCGTCATCGGCGTGGGAGAACCCGCTTGTTCTCGTTCGAGGGCCGCCGTCGCTGCGGCGTGCGCCGCAGAGGAATCGGGGGCCTCCACCGCAGAGCGAACAGCATCGTGGGCGGCCTGTTGGACATCTACATGCGCAAGCTCGATCCGGGCGAACAGCACGATCAAGAACGTCAGAGGGAGGATGACGCCGGCGAGTAGCAGCACACCGCTGACGATCGCCGCTTCGCCTCGCTCCTCCGCAAGCCGTCTCTGTAGTCCGCGCACGGTCATTGGCGTGTTTCGTCCTGCGGGTAGCGCTCCAACGGCGCGCTCGCCGATGCGGTGATCGCGGGGAGCATGAGTGACAGGCCGGGGAAAACGTGCGGCGCCGAGCCTGTCACTACCACCGTCACAACGCTGGTAGTGCTCTGCACGGATGGCCTCAGATGAGCCCCGGCCCCTCCGGCTGCGGCCAAGAGAGTGTCGGCACGCGCGACGCCAGCTTCGGCGCCTTCGGAGCTGGCGGCCTGTACGCCGTCCTGTGCCGCTGCCTGTGCGACCGATCGCGCGTGCGCGTATGCGAGCGCCTGCACGGCAAGGCCGATTGTGAGCAGCACAAGGCCAAGCGTCAAGACTGCCGATATGAGTGTGTCACCACGCTCCGACGACAGGCGTTTCTTTATGGACATTCTGCACGCCTCACATTGAGCTGATTATCTGCTGCGCCGCGTTGAGGACCGCCGGACGCAGAAGCGCGATAACTGCGGCCGTGATCCCGACAATGCCGATTGCGAGCACGACCCAAGGGATAACTTCACCACGCTCATCGCGTGCCGCTTGCTCCATCCGACTAGAGAGTCCGAGCCAGATTTTGACGAGGATGCCCATGTTCTCCTCCTTTCTCAAATCGTTTGGGCTAGGAAGTGAATGAATCCGTAGGAGACGAGCAACACCACCACGCCGATGAGGGGCGCCAGCGGAAGGTGCATCGCCATGTGCGCGCGATCGGCCGCTCGTTCGAGATACCGATTCTGCTCGGCGCGCATCTCTCGGGTCTGTGTGCGCAAGAACTCACCGAATGGACTTTCCTTGGCGGCGAGCAGTTCGCTAAATCTGATGAAAGTCGGCTCACGGCTCTCACGCGCGACGGCGACAAGCGCCTCCCGCTCGCTGAGCGAGCGATCGCGGCGGGCAAGCGAAAGCGCGCTCGTCAACTCATCTCCGAGGACACCCTCACAATCTCGGGCGGCGAGTTCGAGCGCTTGCCTGAGCGATTGGCCGGCTCGTAGTGACAAGCCCATGACCGCCAATGCCTCGGGCAAGTCCAAGAACAGCGCCTCACGTCGGCGCTTAGCTTCTGCCCGCAGAGACAGGTCGGGCAGGAAAAACCCGACCACTGCGAGGGCGAGCACGACTATCCCAGGCGGAAGCTGATTCGCAGCCGCCGCATATGGCGCAAGCGGAAGGAATGGCACCGCGAACGCGAGCAGCACTTTCTTGACAAACAGCAGTCCTACGGTGTCGCTGTTCCCAGCACGTCGTAGCCGCTCCTCGTAGCCGACACGCACTCTTTCACTCCATGCGCGCACAGGCTCGGGCACACTTGCGCTGGCGAGGCTCCCGGTTGCATGGACGCCAGGCCGACCTCCCTGCGCACGAGCGAATCGAGTTGACAACGCCGGCCGACGCCGAGACAGGACGTGCTCGCACAGTAGTAGCCCGCCAATGACGAGGCACAGCGAGGACAACACGAGCGTCCCGTTCATGCCTTGGCCTCCGGCCTGGTGCTTCGCGGCTCTGGCACACGACCCAGGCGGCGCATGAGCAGGTAACAGCCAAAGATCAACGCACCGCATATAAGGGCAACTGCCGTGCCGGCGGCCGTCTTGTACGCCTTGAGGAATCCCGGCGAGGACACACTGATCAGGAGGAGAATCGCTATCGGACTCACCGCGAGGATCAGCGCTTCGAGGTTGAGGTTGGCGGATCGGGCTCGTGCCTTCTCGCGTGCTTCTAGGCGCTCTGCGAGCACGCCGGCCAGCTCACGGAGCACCGGGGCCAGGCCGCCGGTAGGAAACTCAAGCGCAGCCCGCAGGAGCAGGACAACGGAGTCCGTCGTGCGATCCCCCGGCCGCCTCAGACCCTCAATCGCGGTGGCAACGTCGGTGCCTCGTAGCCGCGCGCCGAACGCGGCAAAATCACCCCGCAACGCTATCGGGCCGGAATCTGCGACGAGAGCAACGGCAGCCCGGAACGCAAGGCCGCCCTCTAGCGCATCCGCAAGCTGCCCAAGCACAGCGGGCCATGCGCGCTCGCGTTCTCGCCGCACACGCTCGCGGTGGAATCGTGCCCACGCGACCGGGCCGAAAGCGCCGCCTAGCATGGCTGCGACCGTCAGCGCTGGCACGTCAACGATCAGCCAAGCGAGCGCGGCGCCAAGCACGCCGGACAGTACGACACCGCCGGAGAACAGCGCGGGTGTCCACGGCAGGTCGGCTTCAGTGAGCAACGAACTCAGCCTCGACCCGCGTGGCGTAGACACGCGCACGCCGGCAAAGTGCAAGAACAAGAGCGCCACGCCGGCCGCGAACACGAGGCCGAGCACAAAGCCGATCACTGTCCGCCTCCTCCCGTTAGGAAAGCGCGGGCCTCGCTTACGGGGTAGTCGATCGTCGCTTCGGTGGCGCGCGGAGGAAGCGTGCCAGCCGTCGTTACCGGCCCGCTCGCTCGATAGCTGATCGCCCACTCAACGGCCGCCCTGACTTCATATCCATTGGCACCGCAGCTCGCCGTGACGGATGGATCGTGTCCCTGGTCGCCAGGCAGGCACCGGGTTTCGTAAACGTGAGTCACGGCGCCGGCAGGCACCGCGCCTGGACGATAGGACTCCCCGGCTCCTCCCGTAAGTTGTGACCCGTCCCCAAATATCCATTGCACCGACCCCACAGTCGCACTCACCGTTACCTGCTCGCTATGCGACGCGAGCGTCTGCGTTTGAGTGGCGGGCGTCGGTTCCAGCCAGAACCATGACGCTGCGCCCGTCAACCCCGTGGCCTGTGCGGATGGGCTGGCAGCGATCTTGCCGACTCCGAGGCTGAGGCGATCTGCCACCGTGACCGCGATAGCTTCGGGATTAATCGCCGGTCGAGCTTTTGCGGGTTGTTCGGGGGCTTCTGGCTGTGGAGCACATGGGATTCTTTTCGGTTCCCTGACACACGCCGATTCGGCTTCGGGCGCGACTTTGGGCGCGCTGGATTGTGGTTCTCCACCTCCGAGCGGTTCACTAGAACCTGCCCCGGCTTCGCTGCCAGCCGGGGCGCTAGGCACCGATGAGGAAACATGGACCGAGGCACCCACGGAGGCATGACTTGGGCCTTCCTGCTGTGAGGCAAACCCAACCCGGTAGCTCGTCGCGTAAGCACAGCTCGCGGTGAGAAGCACCGCCACGCCAACCATGATCAGGGGGCTGGCTCTCATTTGACGACCGTCAGCTTCCATACGACAAACCGCGTCTCGTTGCCGATACGGTGGAGCGCTACACGCGCCGGTTCCTTGAGCGTGATCGCGTGGCGTTCCGGGCGCCCATTTTTGTAAACCCTGACTCGGCCTTCGTCCACGATCGCTGCTGTTGCGCTCAGGTACGACGGATTTAGCTCTATTGAGTGAATGGTTACGCTGCTCGCCAGCACGCGCACGCGCACCCCTGCCCTCTTTCGTTGGGCGGCCGATCCACGCAGTCCGGCCAGCGCGGGTCCAGCCGTGGACTGAGATGCCCATGACGGGATCGCGTTGTTCGAGAGCACGTAGTCCGATACCTTCGCGTTCTGTTCGATTGCTGTGCGTGCCGCTTGTTCAAGCGCCATAGGCGTAGCCTGTCGCTGGGCATCGCTTGAAGTGCTCGGTGCATCATCCGTCGTGCTTGTCGAGCTGCCGCCGCATCCTGCGATGAGGAGGGCCAGCGCGGCAATCGAGTATGTGAGCCGGCGTCTCATTGCGGGGGCGTGAAGCCAGCGGCTTCGAGGTCGGGGAGGAACGCGGGTCCGGCTGCCGCCCAGGTCAGGGCCGGCCCAGCACCCTCAAAGAGTGGGTTGAGCGTCATACGACGCCCCTCCACGCCTGCGACCTCGACAATTTCGTCTACGCGCCGGGCGAGAAAGCGCCGATCGCCGCCGTCGAAGCTGCGTGGTCGGTCACAATGAACTACTAGATCAACCTCGCGCAACCAATCAAGGGCTTGGTCGCCCTCGATTCGAGCGCCGGAGGTCAAGGCGAATCGCGCGAGGTTGACTAGTGCATGTTCGGTTGATTCACCATGAACTGAGGTCATGCCCGAGTGACCCGTCGCAATCGCCCATAGCATCGCCATCGTCTCGGGTCCGCGACACTCCCCCACGATGATGCGGTCAGGGTTCATTCGCAGGCTGTCGGATACCAAGTCCTCTAGCGTCACGGCCTTGAGGCCATCGACGCTTTCCGGCCGCGCCTCGTAGCCCACGCAGTTATCGAGAACTGCCGGCAGGTGAAGCTCAGCGGAGGACTCGCATACCACGACGCGCTCCGAACCGGGGATCGCGCGGCCAAGAGCGTTAATCAACGTGGTCTTGCCTGACGACACTCGCCCGGCCACAACTATGTTCTTGCCGGCCCGCACCGCCGCTTGCAGGAAGGCGGCGGCTTGCTCGCTTAGGAACTCAAGCTCGACCAGCTCGCGCAGGTTGCCCGCAGGTAGGCGAAAGCGACGGATCGAGCAGATGGTGTGTCCGTTTGAGCTGACCGGAGGGATAGCAGCGGTGATGCGAGAGCCGTCCGGTAGGCGTGCCTCAATCCGTGGCGTTATGCGGTCAAGGTGCTTGCCCTCGACGCGCTCAAGCAGCCTGTCCAAGAAGCTGTTGACTTGGCGGTCGTCGGTGAACACGACCTCGGGCACGCGCTCGATGCGATGCCCGTTGTCTCTGAAAACGCGCTTTGGAGTGTTAATCATCCACTCCTGAGCGTCGGGATCATGCAACATGCGCTCGGCGATCGTGCCCAGGCCAACAAAGTCATCTCGCAATGCGCGTGCCAGCGTGGCGCGTTCCTCGTCTGAAAGCTCCACCTGCTGACCGTTAAGTGCTTCGGCGTGAAAGGCGCTGATGCGCTGGTCGATTATCTCCTCTGTGCGCCTGCGCCCTTCCTCGCTTGTGAGGTTGACCTGCTCCTGAGCGAGCGTCTGTTCTACACCCCGCCGGATCGCCTCGGCCGCCGCTTCGGTAGCGGCGAGGTCAGTTGCCCCCGCTATCGCTGCCATGCCACTTGCTCCTCTTGCGCCGGCCGAGTGGGCGACGCAAGGCGCCGCTTACGACCCCTCGGGGTGGGAGCCGGCGCCGGCAGGAACAGCTCAGCAAGCAGAACGCCGATCGAGCGCGCGTAGCCGCTGCGCCTGCGCGCGGTGGCGAGCGGCGTTCCACGTCGCTGCGCTTGAGCGAGACTGCGCGCGTCCCACGGGAGCCAAGCATCGACCGCCACGCCACGATCAGCCAAATGCGCCGTGATCGTGTGTGTGATCTGACCGCGACTCGCGCTGCCTGGGCCGCCGATTCCGTTGGCGACAATCCTCAATCGCTCCGGTGCAATCCCCAGCGTCCCGAGCAGTAGGTCGAGCTGGCGCAATCCGTGACGGAGTTGTACGTCTCGGGCACCGAGGACGAGCACGACAGCATCGGCCGCGATCAGCGCTTCACGATGCAGGCTGCCGGCGGCGTGACCGTCTTCAAGGAATCCGCCAACGTCGCAAACGGTCAACGGATACAGCAGCGCGAGCGCGTGCAGGGCGCGCGTCATTGCGCCGGGCTCCGCGAGCGTGGTAAGAGCATCGGGCTCGTAAGGGCCGAGCAGCAACGGCGGCCAGCCTGGGCACTCGGTAAGCCATCGCTCCACGAGGTCCCGTCTTACCTCCCCGCTCGCCGCCGCTCTGATGAGCCCGAGGACCGAGCCCTCTGAGGCGTCTGCGCCGAGCCTCACATCGAGGCTGCCGCCGAGCCCGTCTATCTCGACTAGGACGGCCGGCCAGTTGCGAGCAGCCAGAGCGGCGAGGGATGCGGCGCACTCGCTCGCACCGGGAGCACCCTTGGCGCCCACGATGGAAAGGATGCTGCCGCCGTCGCTCCGGCGCTCGGGCCGGGCCGGCGCTGGCCTCGTGGTCGAGGCCGGCGCCGCGCTCGCCGCTCCACGAACAGCGGTTATCAGCTCGTCGCGCGAAACGGTCGAGTCGATCGCCTCATCGACGCCGAGCATCGCAAGCGCTTCGCGCTCGCGCTCATCCAGAGCGAGGCCCACGAGGCGCACGCCGGAGGCACGCGCTCGGGCGCAATGGCCCGGAGTGACCCCCGATAGCTCCGGTGAGAGCAGCACAGCGCCCGGAGATTCCTGTTCGATCGCCCGGAGCAGATCGTCGGCCTCGGCAACGCTGCTGACGATCGTGAAAGGAGCGTCGCTCGAATCGAAAAGCACGGGCTCGACCTCACGCTCGGCGAGCGGGGTCAGCGCAAGGATGATCGTCGGGCGAGTCGTCATGGCGCGCTCGCTTGGCTCACCTGCGGGATGGGCGCTGTCGAGGCGTTCGCACCTTCGAGCAACAGGTCGAGCTTCGCGTCCTCGTTGGCGAGCGCCAGCGAGGACGCAATCGACGGATTACTCACCGTGACCGTCACGGGGACCGTCGTCGTGCTCGGGTCCGAGTTCGGAGGAACTTCGCCAACCGAGACGATTTGCAGGTTGCGGGCGATCGGCCGCGTGGTGGCTTGGCCGCTGCCGGCGCCGAAGGTCGCCAACACCGTTACGACATCTCCGGCTTGCAGGCTCGCGCCGGCAACGTCGAACTCGGGGACGGCGAGGGTCATCGCCGAGCTTTGGGACTGCTGACTCGCAAGCGCACCGTAGGGAAGCGGAGTCCCGGCGGAGAGAGCAGTCGAGAGATGCCGGCCGATGGCCTGGGTCAGGTTGCGGCCCGGCACGAGCGAGGCGAGCACCGAGCTGTCTCCCGCGAGTTCGGCGGTGCGCAGATCGCCGCTCGACAGCACGGCCCCCGCCGCGAGCGCGTGCGTCGTGACGAGGATAGGCGTGCGTTTGGTGCTGGCGCTGTAGACGCCCCAATAGCCGATCAGGGCGACGAGCACGAGCACGACGCCAGCGAGGAGGAGCGGTTGGCGCAGGCGACGGGGTGAGCCCTCCGCCTGGGGCGGAACGCCGGCCGCTGCTTGCGGCTGCTCGCGCAGGCGCAGCTTCGGGGGGACGCCGCCATTCTGATCGGGCCTGTGCTCGGGGCCTCTCCGGCGGGGAGTGAGGATGCGCGGTGTGTTCATGTGCTCATTCCTTCCTCAGACCACTGACAGATCGCTGACGCGCCGCTGACACGGCACTTACACGCCCGTCGATCTGCGGCCTTTGCAGCCGAAACGTGCCGCCAGATGGCGGCTTGCAAGGTGGCCTTGGAGCTTGGAGAGTCGGGGCTATCGGGGGCGGCGGCGCGCATGAGGCACTATCGCCGTCGCCTTCTGCGGCGGTGTGCTGGCCGGCTCAGAGCTATGG
This sequence comes from Solirubrobacteraceae bacterium, assembly GCA_035486255.1. GTDB lineage: Bacteria > Actinomycetota > Thermoleophilia > Solirubrobacterales > Solirubrobacteraceae > Palsa-744. Next base: position 13,046 of record DATHNH010000193.1, read on the forward strand.
CAGCACGACGCATCGGAACTCCATTCCTTTAGGGCATCTCCCTACCCACTGATTCGGCTTTATGAACATGACTGACCGCCAGAACGGGTCAGTTATGCGTCAGCTCGGGGTCACTGGCCGGGGGCACCCTCGCGGCATCCGATCAAAGGAGCCGCCCTATGAGCCCTCTACCTGTGGACATATTGGAGCGCGACTGGCAGCGCGAGCTGCATGGACCGCTGTTGTCCAGTCGCTTTCGCGCATGGCGAGATGCCGAGCCCGCGTTGTCGCGGTTCGAGGACGCAGCGGCGCTGCTGCGGTTCCTCCGAGGACCGGGACCGAACGCCGACAAGGACGCTGCGCTTTGCGCTCTGCTGGCGCTGGCGCGAGGAGAGCCGATCGCCGGCCGCGTCGTCATGGAGGCCATCATGCCCGGCCTCAAGAACCTCGCCCGACGCACCCTGGTCGATGCACGCGAGCGCGAGGAGCTGTGGTCGGCGCTTCTGGCGTGTGCCTGGGAGCGCATCTGCTCCTACCCGGTCGAGCGGCGTCCGTGCAAGGTCGCGGCGAACCTGCTGCTCGACTGCCTACGCGGAACGCTCGCCGCGTTGACGAGCACACGCCGACCATCTCAGCTCGCGTCGCTCGCGGTGCTCGGCGAGCTTGAGTCGCCGACGAGCTGCGAGGTCGATGGCGATGTCGATGCTCTGCTCGCCGAGGCGATGACGGCTGGTGCGCTGACTCACGACGAGGCCGAGCTGATTCTCACGACGAGGATCGACGGAGCATCGCTCGGCGACCTTGCGCGCTCGCTTGGGTTGAGCTTCGACACGCTCAAGCACCGCCGGCAGCGCGCGGAGCGCCGCCTCCTCTTTTTCCTCGGTCGGCCTGTCCCGCAGAGGGGGGCAACACGACCTTTCTCTGCTGCTCGGGTCGCCGGTTGACGGGCCTTCGGGTCTTGCCGGCGGAGACGACCAATCGACCAATAAGGAGGTGAACGGGGCTCGATCTTCCCGTGCCGGCCCCGAGCTTCAATGTCACGCAAACTGGCCCTCGTCCTTGGCCTCGCGCTCATCGCGGCGCTGCTCGTCCCCCAGGTCGCGGACGCCGCCACGAGTCTGAATCAGGTCATCGAAAACCTGCGGAACTGGCTGATCGGGCTGCTCGTCGCGCTCGCCACCTTGCTCCTCACGGTTGGAGGTGTTCGCTATCTGCTCGCGGCCGGCGATCCCGGAGCCATTGAGAAGGCCAAGGGCACGATCAAGGCTGCCCTCGCAGGCTACGCGCTGGCCGCTCTTGCGCCCGTGCTCGTGACCGTGTTGCAGCACATCGTCGGGTGACGGCATTGCGGATAACCGTCAACGCGCTTGCACTTCTGCTCACGGCGCTGGCGCTCTGCACGGCCCAGGCCGAGGCGGCAGGCACAACGACGGCGCCTGCCGCTTCACCGCCGCTGCCTTCTACGACACTCGAACGCGCAGCACCCGAAGGCGGCATCGAAGTCGGTCCATCGCTGCCCAGCCCGCCACCCCCGAACAGGGGCGCTGAAGTGGAAGCCGGGAAGGCGAGTCACCCCGGCTTTTTCGACATTCCCGGCAAAGTCGAGGAGGCGATCAATGAATGGTTTGCGTCCCTCGTTAAGGACGCACTGGACCCAGCGATGGTGCTGGTCGGCCGGACCTTGCTTTCGACTCCGCAGATAGCCGGCGAGTCCGAGGTTCGCTCCTACTGGCAGCTTTCACTCGGCGTCGCGGACGCGCTGCTCGTGCTCGTCGTCATGGCGGCTGGCGCGATCGTCATGCACCACGAGACGCTGCAAACGTCATACGCGCTCAAGGAGTTCATACCTCGGCTGGTCATTGCCGGCATTGCCTCGAACGCGAGCCTCGCTCTCTCAGGGCAGATGGTCGCATTTGCGAACGCGCTCTCGACCGGACTGCTCGGTAACGGCGTCGATCCCGAACAGGCCGGGCACACGCTTGAGCTGCTTGTTCTGCACTCGATCGCGGACGGCGGGATTTTCCTCGTCTTGCTGGGGCTGGCTTGCGCGGTGCTCGCGGTTGCCCTGCTCATTCTCTATCTAGTAAGGGCTTCGCTGATCGTTCTCCTTGTCTGCGCCGCGCCGCTGTTGCTGATAGCGCATGGACTTCCGCAGACGGAGGGCATGGCGAGGTTTTGGTGGCGGGCTATGTTTGCCGCGCTCGGCGTCCAGATCGCGCAGGCTCTCACGCTTGCGGCAGCCGTGCATGTGTTTTTTGCCTCGGGTAAGAGCGTGCTCGGCGTCGGGACTGGCGGAAGCCTCATCGACCTGCTGCTTGTCCTCTGTCTGTTTTGGGTGCTGCTGAGGATTCCCTTTTGGGCTAAGGAGATGGCCTTCTCGCGCCGGTTCTCCTCGACAACCGGCCGGATGGCAAAGACCTATGTCGTGTTTCGGGTAATCCGAGGCACGCTCGGGGGTGTGCTGTGAGCAACGGACGGATTCGCTTGCCGGCAGACGTAGAGATGGAGGATCGTCTCGCGTTCGGGCTCACAGCACGACAATTGGTGATCCTCGCCGTCACCGCTCTGGTGTGTTACGCGATATTCGCGGCGGCCGGGTCGGCCCTTCCGATGCCGGTGGCAGCGGCTCTAGCCGCGCCCGTTGGCCTTGTAGGTGTCGCATTGGCGCTCGGGCACCGGGATGGACTCACGGGTGATCGTCTGGCCCTCGCGGCAGCGCGATATGTCACACATTCCCCTCGGCGCGTCGTCGCCCCCGATGGCCTGCCGCCAGCGTTGCCGAGCAGTCCTCGGCAGCCGGGCGTCTCGCTACTCGGGGTGCCGGTAAAGGTGATCCTGCGAAGCGGCCTGGTCGAGCTGACAGACGGCGCTAGTGCCGTTCTGCTTGCAGCGAGTGGGACGAGCTGGGAGCTTCGCTCAGAGGAGGAGCAGGCGGCGTTGGCTGAGGCTTACGGCCGGTTCTTGAACAGCTTGGTCGAGGACGCCTCGATCGTCGTGCGCTCAGAACCCGTTGACCTCAGCGAGCGCGCCAGCGCCATCGAGCAGGCGGCAGACGGACTCCCTCACCCCGCGCTCGCGCATTGCGCCCACACCTACGCCGAGTTTCTTGCAGAGCTGGGCAGCGGAGGATTGCGCCGTCGTCAAATCCTGCTGGTGCTCAGCACGCGCGCCCGCGAACGCGACGCGGCACAGGCCACGCTCGGACGCCGCGCGAATGAGGCGAAGGGGATGCTGCGTTCGGCCGGAGTCGAGCTGCACGCGCTCGACGGTGAACAGACCGCCACGCTTTTGCTCGGTGCGCTCGAACCGCCTGGGCCGCCCACGGGCTCGCAGTTGGCTGGGGTGATCCGTCGATGCTGAGGGTAGGCGCCTCTGCTCGCCGCGACGCGATCCGGTCGAGGGTGAAGGGAGCACAGCGCGAGGTCATGCTGCCAGCACCGGGAGCCGTGGAGGTCGAG
>DATHNH010000194.1:0-12286 GCA_035486255.1 Solirubrobacteraceae bacterium
TATCAGCGATGGCGCGACGCTGCATCCGCTCCCCCGTCTGATGCGCACGGTCGTCAGCTCCGCGGGCATCGCGGGCGGCGGCGAGAGCAGCGACGCAGGCGGCGAAGCGTCGAATGTGGTGGCTCGCGTAATCGCCGCCGCCGATGAAATCGCGACGCGACCCTATGTCTACGGCGGTGGGCATGGCTCGTTCCAGTCAGCAGGCTATGACTGCTCGGGCTCGGTCTCCTACGCCCTGCACGGTGGCGACTTGCTCAGCTCACCGGAGGACTCAACAGGGCTCGAGTCCTACGGCGAACCGGGCCCGGGGCGCTACATCACGATCTACGCCGATGCCGAACACGCCTGGATGACCATCGACGGACGGCGTTTCGATACGGTCGCCCAGCAGGAAACGGGCTCGCGCTGGTCTGACTCGATGACCTCGACAGCCGGCTACGTCGTGCGCCACCCGGCAGGGATGTAAGGCCAGCCGAGGGTGATTGTCGCTCTCGGCAGCGTCTTTCAAATGATTCGCGCGCCAGATGCGTACCAGTAAAGGTCGCTGGATCCTCACCTGACAGCCTGCACGGTTGGTTAATCGCCAGCCGGCAAATGCGAGCTCAGCGCCAGCCGCCCAGCTTGGCTCACGAAAAGCCCGACGCACGACTCGTTTGAAGGACATTCCAAAATGGCTGGCCCCGCACGCGGGGCCAAGCAATTGCGAACATAGAGCCGTCAAGCTCGGGCCTCCATGCGAGCGCACACCGTCGTTGAAAGACTCCGGCACGGCGCCGCACCGAATACCGTCCCAAGCGCGCCGTAGCTTGATTGCCTCGCCTGAAAACCGCGAAGGGAGGCATCGGATGCTCGCTCGGGCGCGCACGTTCACGATTGAAGGACTCCATGCACGCGCCGTGCGCGTGGAGATCGACATCAGACCTGGGCTGCCGGCGTTTACGATTGTCGGACTCGCCGACGCCGCTGTGCGCGAGGCGCGCGACCGCGTCCATGCAGCCGTACTCAACTCGGGCTACGAGTTTCCGACGCGACGTATCACGGCGAGCCTCGCGCCCGCGGATGTGCCAAAGGTTGGGCCGGGCTTCGACCTTGCACTCGCGTGCGGCGTGCTCGCGGCCAGCGGGCAGATCCCGCCGGAGCTACTCGAGACACATGCGCTCTTTGGAGAGCTGTCACTCGACGGCGAAGTGCGCGCTTGTCATGGCACGCTCGCCGTCGCCGAGGCAACCAGGAAGGCGGGGCTGGCGATGCTCGTGATCGGTCCTACCCGTGCACGCGAGGCGACGCTTGTGGATGGTCTCGCCGTCGGCGTCGTCGATCGCCTCTCGAGCGCGGTTCGGGTGCTGCGCGGTGGCGCGCCCGATCCTTTGCCTGAGCCGAGCCACACGCCTATGAATAGAACCCGGCAGAGCCTCGATCTGAGCGACGTTCGCGGCCAACCGGAGGCCGTCATGGCGCTGGTCGCGGCCGCTGCCGGCGCCCACAACAGCTTGCTGAGCGGACCGCCGGGCACCGGCAAGACGATGCTAGCTCAGCGTTTGCCGTCGATCTTGCCGCCACTCGAGCCATCCGAGGCCATCGAAGTGATGCGCATCCATAGCATCACAGGCAAGCTCACCGGCGACGAGTTGCCCACGCAGCGGCCGTTTCGGGCGCCGCACCACTCGATCACAACCGCCGGCCTGATCGGCGGTGCCCGGCGTGGATGGGTCGGCGAGGTGGTTTTCGCCCACAACGGCGTGCTCTTCCTCGACGAGCTCTCCGAGTTCGCGCGCCCCGCGCTCGAGGCTCTGCGCCAGCCCCTCGAGGACGGTCGCGTGACAATCGTGAGGGCACGCCATTCGGCCATCTACCCGACGCGCTTCATGCTGATGGGCGCCACCAATCCATGCCCGTGCGGGTATGCCGGGGAGGATGAGCGCTGTAGCTGCCGCGAAGCCGACCTTGCGCGCCACCGCCGCCGCTTGAGTGGACCGCTGCTCGACCGTATGGATCTGCTTGTGCACGTAGGGCGTACGACCACCGGCAATCTCGACGGCGAGCCCTCGACGAGCTCCGCGCAAGCTCGGGCGCAAGTGATCGAGGCACGCGAGCGTCAGGCAAGAAGGTTGCGAGCAGAGGGCATCCTCGTGAACGCGCAGATGGATGCTTCGATGCTGCGTAGACACGTCAAGCTGGACGCGCAAGGCGAGCGGATGCTGACTCACACGCGCGAGCGCGGTCTACTGAGCATGCGTGGCCAACACCGCGCCCTGCGTCTAGCGCGCACTCTCGCCGACTTGCGAGGCAGCGAGCACATCGAGGTCGAGGACATATCGAGAGCGCTCGTCCTGCGTCCTGAGTCAGGCCTGTCCCGTCGTCTGACGGCATGAGCGGCATCTGTCGACAATGCGCGCGGCGGGCCTGGCTGATGACGAAATTGAGCGTTCGACTTGACTCCATAGCCGGCGGATGCGAGCAAGCACGTTTCTGGAGCACCTTGGAACTGTCCGACGAGGAGCTGATCGAGGCGCTCGGCGGGCATAGGCGAGCCGAGTTGCGCGCCGCCTATGCTGAGTGGCAACCGATACAAGTGCGGCTCGATGAGCGCCCGCAGGCGCTTTGCCGTCACCATGCCGCATATCCGAGAGCCCTACGCGATGACGCACTTGGCCCCCACTCGCTCGAGTTGCGCGGCGGAGTCGCTCGCCTTGCCGGCCTACTCGAGGAGCCGGTTGTGGCGATCGTGGGAACGAGCAGAGCCAGTGACTACGGCATGGAGATGGCCCGCGAGCTCGCGCGCGGACTTGCGGCATCCGGCATAACCGTCGCGAGCGAGCTCACCGAAGGCATACCGCGCGCCGTCCACGCGGGAGCACTTGAAGTTGGCGGCGCGACGCTGGTTGTGATGCCAGGGAGCCTCGAGCGCTGCTCGCCCGCTTGGTGTGCCCCTCTCTACAGACGCATCCTCGAGCACGGCAGCTCGATAGCCGAAAGCCGGGCAAGTCTGCGAGCACGCCATTGGTGGCAGTATGCGAGCGCCCGCACGCTGGCGCTGCTCGCCCAGCTCGTGATCGTCGTCGAGGCGACCGATCGATCGTGTGAGCTGGCCTGTGCAAACGTTGCTCGATCGCGCGCGAGACATGTCGCGGCAGTGCCGGGGCGCGTCAGCTCACCGGCCTCGAGGGGCACCAACTCGCTTCTGATGAATGGCGCAAGGTTTGTGAGAGAACCTCAGGATGCACTTGATTTGCTCTTCGGCGTGGGCATTCAGGAAGCCACGAGCACGGAGGGACCGCCAGAGCTGGAACCACGACTAGCGACGGTCCTCGCACGGGTGAACGGTGGACAGGATACGGTGACCAAGCTCGCGGCGAGTGCTCCTTTGTCTGGCGATGTCGCTGTTGCGCTTGCCGAGCTGGAGCTCCGCGGACTGCTCTCGCGTGGAGACGGTGGGCGCTATATACCCTGCGGGGGAACCTTCGTCTGATGAGTGCTCCACTCGGCTCCGTCTTGCGACGAAGCAGGCCTGACTATCTGGCTGGACCCTTAAGGTGCCGTGCACTTCCGATCGCGGCCGAGTCAGTGAGGACCAAATAGCTGCACCCGAAGATAAGCTCGAGCACACCCCCGATCCCGGGATCGACCGCTTCGAGCTACTCGCGATTGCATGCGGCGGCGCCCTCGGCGCACTGATCCGCATCGCCGTCGCCCAAGCATTGCCGGCAACCGCAGGACGGTGGCCTTGGGACACGTTCGCCGTGAATATCGCGGGAGCGCTGATGCTCGGCTACTTCGTGACGCGCCTGCAGGAGCGTCTGCCCGTATCCACGCTGCGTCGTCCTCTGCTTGGCACCGGCCTGTGCGGAGCGCTCACTACATTCTCGACCGTACAGATCGAGCTGTTGCGAATGACCGATCAGCATCGCTATGGTCTCGCCCTGGGATACCTGCTCGCGAGTGTGCTTGGCGGCTACTGCGCGGTGTTCGGCTCCTCCGCGCTCGTTCGCCGCGTGAGGGCGATCGCATGAGCGCACCTGCCTGGGTCGGAGTGGCCATCCTGGGAAGCCTCGGCTCACTCGCCCGCTTCCTGCTCGACGGCGCGGTTTCCTCGCGTGGCTCCTGGAACTTCCCCTTGGGCACACTCGTGGTGAACGTCAGCGGCGCGTTCATACTCGGCCTGCTAACCGGACTGGCACTCTCGGGCGAAGCGCTCACGCTCGCCGGGTCGGCGACGATCGGCTCATATACGACGTTCTCGACTTGGATGCTCGAGACACATCGTCTTGGCGAGGACGGACAGATAGTTGCGGGTGCTCTGAACGTGCTCGTGAGCGTGGCGGTGGGACTCGGCGCCGCCCTGCTGGGTCGCTCGCTCGGCGGAGCACTATGACTGATTTTGCTGTCAAATCCCTCAACTTGGCGGGCACATGGTGAGCCAGGAGGGGCTCAAGCTCACCACCTACTTTGGCGAGCGAAGCCGGGTGAAAGGGACGCTGCTCGCCGACGAGCTGCTCGACATCTATGCCCGCCGGATGATCCGCAGCAGCGTGCTGCTCCGCGGCGTCCAGGGATTCGGCGCCAAGCATCGCCTTCGCAGCGACCGTCTGCTGACCCTCTCTGAAGATCTTCCGCTCGTGTGCGTCGCAGTTGACGATCATGAGCAGATCGAGCGGCTGCTTGCAGAGGTGAGCTCAATCGGCCATGAAGGACTGGTGACGCTCGAGCGCGCTCGACTCTACGGTGCCGGCGAGACCAACCTTGCGAGGCGCGAGACCGGCCCAGGAACGCTCGCGCTCGGCCCAGAGACACACAAGCCAAACCCAATCGCGAGCGAACCCGACTCGAGCGCCAGCGAGACGGTCATCCCCCCAGTGCGTGGACCGCGGGAGGCCGGCCAAGCGGTGAAGCTGACCGTCTACCTTGGACGCCATCAGCGGCTGGATGGGTCCCCTGCCTTCGTCGCCGTATGCCAGACGCTCCGCGACAGCGGAGTAGCGGGCGCCACGGTGCTGCTCGGAGTAGATGGCACACGACATGGCGAGCGCGAGCGCGCCCGCTTCTTCGCTCGCAATGTGAACGTGCCATTGATGGTGATGAGCGTCGGCGAGCAGCACCAGATCGGAGCCGCGGTCGCACGTCTCGAGCGGATGCTCGACGAGCCGCTGCTCACATTCGAGAACGTACGCGTGTGCAAGCGAGATGGTGTACTTCTCGAACGACCCCACGACGAATCCACCACACGCAAGTACGGCTTGGACATGCGCCAGAAGCTCACGGTCGTGATCTCAGAGGCGGCCTTATGCGAGCAGCGACCCGTATACCTCGAGCTCGTCAGGCGCCTGCGTGCGGCAAACGCCGCCGGCGCCACATCCATGCGCGGGATCTGGGGCTTCCACGGAGACCATGCCCCCCATGGCGACCGCTTGCTCTCGATCCGCCGCCACGTCCCGGTAGTGACCGAGGCAATCGACACACCAGAGCGCATCGCGGTCCTGTTTCCGATCGTCGATGAGCTGACCAAAGAGCACGGGCTCGTCACAAGCGAGTTGGTACCCGCCGGCTCGGCGCTACACAGCGCTCCTGGTCTATAGTTGGGCGTCGCGCGGCTGTAGCTCAGTTGGCTAGAGCGTCTGCTTGCCATGCAGAAGGTCGAGGGTTCGAGTCCCTTCAGCCGCTTTCGAAAAAGCACTGTCCATCCCGGAGGCTCCGCCGCCGACCGGTGGAATCCGAGCAGCCATTCAGGCTCGCCTCTGGCGCGTGGCGAGCCACCCAGGTACTGCGACTCGCTCAAGTATCCCGCAACGCGTAAAGAAGGCGCCAGCTTCGCAGAACGGGGCCAAGGAGAATCGCAAGCGGTCCGCCCGAACGCAGCAACAGTCGACTCGCGGAGTCCATATCCGGTGTACGCACACTGTCCTTGGACAGATACAAGGCAATCATCGAGGCAACGATCACCGCATGACGCTCGCCATTGGGCAGCGAGCCGGCCTCACGAGTGGCACGTATCAAGAGTTCTTGGAGACGTTGTACGACGAGATCGAACGACCCGTAGCGAACCAGGTAGCTGTCGGTTTTGTTGACCCGATCCTCAACCAAGTCGTCGTAACCGTCGAGCAGCGTCGCTGCCAATGCGATCCACGGGAAGTAGGCTAAGAATACGTCGTTGGCATGGTCGATCGTCGGACTCGGTTCGGCCGCTACGGCCATCAGCGCCAGGACAGTCAACCAAGCACTCGCGGCTCCGGCCGCCTCGTACCAACCAACGCCGAATTCGGCACCGGCTTCTCGCGCCGCCCACGCTTCCAACACGACTTGGCGTAAAGCCATATCGGGCTCATGGTTGAGACCCTGAACTTGCGCTAGAGCCGCAGCACGTATCAGAAGTGGCCGCAGGCTGCCGTAGGACGGGAGCCCCGCGCAGCCGGACCTGCAAGCCTCTACCAGCCTGGACAGATAGCCGCCGTCGTCCTGCCACGGATGATGGCGGTAATAATCTGAGATTGGCCGTTCTATGTCGACGGCGTCAACGAGCGCCAGATGAAGCTGACGTCCATTCATTATCCCCACATGGGCACCCCGCTCCACCGTACTGTCGAGGAAGTCCCCCATTATCTCGTACGCCACCAGAAGACGCAGGAGGCCGGGAGACCGCTGTGCCGGGATAATCCAAAGAAGCGCTGCACCATCGGTATTCGGACGCTTGTGCTCGAGCGCCGCCAGCGCATCCCTCCTAATCGTCGCGTCCGGTATCTCCGCCGCATAGATTTCCCATTTTTCAACCTCTCGTAAAACCCACCACAGTCCCCACACCAACTCGCGCACGACCGCCATCGCCAACGCTAATGTCTGTCGGAACGAAACCCAGGTAATATCGTAAGCTCCCCCAAGCATCACAGTCTCCGGAGGACAAGCTTTGGTGCAGGTTATTCTTGTAGCGCGGGTTTCACCTGTACCGCTAGGTATCCAGGCAATGCAACAACGAAGAGTGCGATCGCTGTGACGATCGAAAGACACACGACCGCCACGGAGACTCCCACCGAGAAGACGACCGGGAAGCCGGTGACACTGACAAGCGCATGGCTCAATACGAGCTGACCGTATAGGCCGAATACGGCGCCGATCGAGCAGCCTGTTCCGAGCAGCAGCGCACTCTCCCACAAGAGCGCCCCCCAGAGCTCTCCCTGGCCGAATCCATCTACCTTCATTCCGGCCAGACGCGGGCGCCGTTGCCAGAGCATGGCGCCCATGGCCGCGGCCATCGCCAACGCAGCTGCCACGAGTACGAGTGCCGCGATATCGGTCAACCGCGCCAGTCCTTGTCTCTGCCCGGCAATCTCGTTTTGCTCGTGTTGGGCTGCGCTCTGTGCCACCAGCGCCGTATCCGGCTCTATCGACGACCGCACTTCTCTCAGGCCGGCCTCGATCGGAACCCCGGGCTTTAGAGCGACCTGATAGGCACTTACGTCTTTACTTTGCCATGCCTGAGCATAATCATCCGCATTCATCACGATTGTTCCCGGCGACCAGCCAAAATTGGTCGTTATCGCCGCAACCCTGAATACCGTTGGCCGCGGGGCAGGCAGGACAAACGAGTTACCAACATGCAGATCGTGTTCGTCCGCCAATTCCTGCGAGAGCGTGACCCAGTGGCCCAAGCGCAGCCGTAACCTCGCAAGCCCAAGCTCACCAGTTACGATCTGGGTCGGCGATACAAGTCGCGGATCGCTCGTTGGCGGAGCGAGCACGAGGACTCGGCGAACACCAATATCGAGGAACCCCCCGCGATATGAGTCCACGCCGGCGACAGTCGGCAATCGTCGAAGTTGGTGGCCGTAGCGATCTTCGAACGGGGTCGTCGCCAGCGTGGTCGCGCCGCCCGACGGCGACACCCACAGGTCAGTTCCCAAGCTCAGGTCCGCCGCCGAGCGAACGAGCCCGTCTCTGAGGTTGCCGCGCGCGCCCTCGATCGCCACGCTCCCGAACACCGCTATCGCTCCGGTCGCCGCGATCGAGAGCGAACGAGCCCTTGTCGTGCTCGAAAGCAGCTCGATCAGCGCAATCCGAGACGACACGCCCATCACTGGTCGCTGCACTCGGTCGATCAAGGCGATTGCGCCGCTAAAGGCAATCGGCAATATCAGCAATAGCGCGAGCGTAAGACTGGCAAAGGCCAACACCGCTCCGCCGACCGAGGAGACTCCCTGGAGCAAGATTGCAGTTGTCAGAGCCGTACACATGACTCCTCCGGCAACGCCCAGGGCACGACCGACTCGAACCGGGCCCCTCCTCGAATGAGCTCCGACCGGTCGGTATCCAAAGATCTCTCCTCGAAGCGGAACGATCACGCCTACGACGGCAGCCAGCAAGCCACCGGCGGCCGCGATAGCCACGCTTTGCCAGTTCACCACATGTTGCGATCCAACCGGAAAAGCCAGAGAGAGGTAGCCCGGTTGCGCTTGGAGCAAACTTCGCGAGAGAAAATCCCCGAGCGCCAAACCGACGAGCGTGCCGACGATACCCAGAGCGACGACGTCGAACAGCATCACCTCCAGAATCTCAACGGGCGTGTAGCCGTCAAGACGCAGATCGGTGATTAGATTGCGGCGCTGAGGCACCGTCAACAGCATCGCGTTGAACGCAAACAGGAATCCAACGAGCGCGCTGATGGCCGAGAACAACTCGGTCGATTGCACGGTCGGGCCCTCTGCTTGACCGAACACCGACGCATCGAAGTTCGCGGGTCGGACGTCCAGTCTGCCGGCCGCGATCCGCTGTAGCCCGCTTCGCGCTTGGCTGTCGTCGCCTGGCGTGGGCTCGACCAGGATGCGGGATACCCTGCCCACCATACCCGTCAGTCTCTGGGCCGCTTGGAGCGGCATGATAGCCACTGGATTTGTCACACCCGAGCCTATGTCGGTGGCGGTGAGCTCGAGCGCCAAGATCTCCGGAACGTTTCGGGCGCCGATCTGTGCGGTCAGCGGTTGCAAAGATTTGACCCCGATCTTTTCAGCGGTCGGCAGCGGGAGAGCAAGACCGTGCTGTCGGTAGAGCTGCCCGGCGCTGATGTGGGCGAGCAACGGTCCGTCGAGCTGAATGAAGCGCCTATCGACCCCGATCAAATCAACCGTCGCGGCGCCGTTTGGTCCAACTACATTGATACTGCGCTCGAGCAACGGCGCCGCGACCGATACGCCAGAAAGCCTTTCTGCCTCGGTGACCAATCCTTCGCTGAAGCCCTGTGGATCGCGTGCCACTATCTGGAGTCGCGCCGTTCCCACCAGCTCATTTGTAAGATGCGTGACCGATCCCGACAGGCTCGTGTTGGCCACCTGCGAAGCAAACAACAGTGCCACACCCACCGCGATGCCGGCGACGGCGAGCAACTCCTGCACCAACCGAGCGCGTAGGCGGACCCTGTAGAGATAGAAGATCGTCGACGGCCTCATGACGCGCTCAACGCTCGCCGAAGACGCACAGTCGACTCACCTGACCTCAAACGGCAGGTAGTTGTCTTCTGGCTTATACGGGACGAGCCGTCCGTCTCTCAAAGCGTGCACGTGATCAGCAAAAGCGGCAGCCCGGGGATCGTGGGTGACAAGCAGCACGCCCACGTCACGTTCGTGACAGACTTCAACAAGCAAGGTGAGCACTTCTCGGCCACGATCCGTATCGAGGCTGCCGGTGGGCTCGTCGGCGAGCACGAGGCTCGGCCCGGTCGAGAGGGCTCGCGCGATCATAACCCGCTGGCGCTCCCCCATCGAGAGCTGCTCGGCGCGCTGTACGGCGCGCCCGTTGAGTCCCAATCGTTCGAGCAACGGCGCCACTCGGCGTTGTGCGTCGCGGCGTCCGGTACTCGCAAGCAACTTGAGAGCCGCGTTGTCGTCGGCGCGCACTCCCGGGATCAAGTCGAGCGACTGACGAATGAAGCCGAGCTCGGAGCGCCGATAGTGAGCGCGCTCGCGAGCCGTGAGCCTCGGGACCTCACGACCGTTGACTCTCACGCTGCCGCTATCTGGAACCAGAAGGCCGGCGATCAACATCAGCAATGTCGTCTTACCAGAGCCGCTGGGCCCATAGAGTGCCACAAGCTCGCCCGCCCCAACCGACAAGCTGACGCCGTCCACGGCGCGGACGATCTCCCCGTCGCCGACGCGATAGTGCTTTACGACCTCATCGAGTTGCAGCATCAGAGCACCCCAAACTCTTCCTTTGCGGCCATCGTTGCGAAGGGTGCCGCGATGCCGACGACGGCACGGACAGATGCCCGAGCGTGCGGAAATCCATTGCCGTCAGTCTTTGCAGCCCACCCGGACGCCACCGCGTGGCATCCGCCGGCCACGTCACAGAGCCCTCTTTAGATCTCGGCGTCAACTCTACCCCTGCCTTTCCAGCTGACCGACGGACCCTGCTTGTGCACAATACTCCAGCGACAAGTCGATCCGATCTGTTCGACGAGTTCGCGCCGGCCATGAGCTGGCAAACGGCGTTTGCAGCGTAGCCTATAAACGACGACTTTGCGGGTTCTTTTGACTTTTACCGACTGCTGGGAGAAGTTAGAGACATTCGCCGATTCGGGTCATACAAAGTAGTCAGAAACATTCGAACAGACCATGGGGCAGCCCCTCGACAACCTGGATGGTAGTCCCGACGGAGCCTCCGAGCCATTACTCTGAGCCGTGTAGGCTCTCGTCAATATGGAGCCACCCCGATGAGTCTCATCCGCCTCGACCACGACGGCCCGCTCGCGATCCTGAGCATCGACAGCCCTCCGCTGAACCTCTTCGACAGACGACTGATCGACGAGCTTTCTGCGATGGTCGACCGGCTCGGCGAAGCTCCTCCACGCGGTCTGCTCGTGAGGGCGGAGGGACGCGTCGTCAGCGGCGGCGTAGACGTGCACGTGTTCGACGGCCTCAGCCCCGAGGACGCAAAGGCGATGTGGGTGAGCCTGCTCGATCTCGTCCACCGAGTCGAGCGACTTCCGCTACCCACGGTTTTCGCCGCCCACTCTCTGTGCCTGACGGCGGCATTCGAGTTCTCCCTCGGCTGCGACATCCTATTGGCGGCGGAGTCGGCGCGGTTCGGACTGGTCGAGACGGTCGTGGGCCTGACACCCGCGATGGGCGGCACCCAGCGTCTCGCCGAGCGTGCCGGGCCCGCTCGGGCACGCGAGCTCGTGATGACCGGCGAGCTCTATGACGCCACGACACTCGAGCGCTGGAATGTCGTCAATCGAGTCCTCCCAGACGACGGGTTCGAGCAGGCCGCGCGCGCCTTCGCGCACAAGCTCGCCGCCGGGCCGACGCACGCGCACGCGGCAACCAAGGCGATCGTGCGGGCGTGCCTCGACCACGGTGGCGCACGCGCCGCCGACGAGCAGGTCCCCAAGCTCGCGGGCGATCTTTTCGCGACCGAGGACCTCAAGCGTGCCGTGCGCTCGTTCCTTGAGCATGGACCCGGTCACGCGACCTACGAAGGTCGCTGATCGAAGCCTCCGAGCATCCAGCTTCTCTCAGATCGCCACAGGACGATATTCGCGGGTAGTGGGATTCTGCTCGAGCAGGCCGACCGCACGCAGCGTCTTCACATAGCGGTGGGTGGTTGACGGGGACATGTTCAGCTCTTTGGCGAGATCGCTGATCGCCCGCCAAGGCCGTTCCGGCCCGTAGGAAGACAGGACCGCCAACCCACGCAACAGCGACTGCGAGAGATGTGGATCGTCTAGCGCTCCGGAGAGGGCCAGCTTGGTCTCTTCGTGTAGAGAACGGCCAACATGATGATCCCCGTTTGGCTCAGCATGAGCATTATCCAGTGCGGCCACCAGCAGGCGCGAGACGGTGCCATTTCCTGCGTGACCGGCGGAGCGGATCACCTGCTCGATCTGCGCAGGCGACAGTGCGATCGCAATACTTTGATCTTGTGTCATGACTCTGATCATCCCCAATCTCACTTACTACATGTGGGCGCGACTCCAGAATGAGTCCTCCGGCGCTCCAAATCGGCCAGCACAAGTCGCCTGAAGCCCGGAAGGCCCAACTCGAAAGACCGCACTCCTTGGATCGACATTCCGATACTACCCTGCCTCTTTATGAAACATTCAGTCGTAGTAATCGACTGTTTCTCTGTTGCGTATACGAGACCTCTTCGGATCACTCACACGCAAATGGCTCTCGTTCACACAATTAGGATGATGCGCACCGCCCTCGATGGATCATCGACGGTCGTCCCACGGCCCAGCCACCTGAACGCAGAGGATGTTGTCGCTATCCGCACTCCGGCAGGCCCCAGGGAAGACAGGCTCTGA
>DATHNH010000195.1:0-2584 GCA_035486255.1 Solirubrobacteraceae bacterium
GGTCTGCGCGTAGCGGACATCGTCGGCGCGGTCACTTCGGCGACCGGCTTGGATGGCGAGGCCGTGCGCGACGTGAGCGTCCTGGAGCGCTTCTCGTTTCTGTCGGTTCCCTCCGCTGAGGCCGATCGTGTGATCGAGGCGCTCGACGGCCACGAGCTGCGGGGCAAGCCGCTGCGTCTGGAGCGCGTCAAGGGTTAGCCCACCGAGGCGGCTCCCATGGGACCTCCCTGGTCTCATGGTATCTTGTAATGGTCATGGCAAAGCGACTTGTGATATCCAGCGGAGGCCAGGTATCGGTCCCCGCGGCGGTCCGCAAGCGATGGCGCACCCACACGGTCCTTGCCGAAGATCGCGGCGACCACGTTGTGCTGCGTCCAGTTCCAGACGATCCGGTGGCCGCCGCCGTAGGAGCATTCGCGACGCAGATCAGCGCGCTCGGCTCCGAGGAGGCCAAGCGCTTGGATCGTGAAGAGGAACTGGATGCCCAAGAGCGCGTCCGTCACTGACGCGGCTGAGTCCCCGGCGAGCACGCTGATCGATGCCTCGGCGCTGATCGCGCTGCTCGGCGCTGAGCCTGCGGCCGGTGAGGTGCAGGAGATGCTGAGGAGCGGCGCGGCGATGACCAGCCTCAATCTCGCCGAGGCCATAGACCGACTCAAGCGGCGCTACGACCTCGAGATCGAGCAAACGCGCCCCGTGATCGAGGGTCTTCTGGCAAAGAGCCTGACGCTGCTTTCGCTGGGACCCGCCCAAGCCTGGCGCGCGGGTCAGATTCGTGCTGCTCACTATCACCGCTCCCGCTGTCCGATCTCGCTCGCCGACGCTGTGCTCGTGGCGAGTGCTCCAGCGGGTGGGCACATCGCAAGCTCCGACGGACACTTGCTGAACGTGGCCGCGAGCGAGGGTATCCTCACCATGGTCCTGCCCGACTCGAAAGGGCGCCGAGCAAGCGTGCGATAGGTGCCGCTATCGTGCGTTTTCCACCGCGACCGCGAACAAGGGAAGGGCCAGCATGTCCACAGCCACGATGCAAACCACCGAGGGCACGATCGTCTTCGAGCTGTTCGATGACGACGCGCCCAAGACGGTCGCCAACTTCCAAAAGCTCGCCTCCGAGGGCTTCTACGACGGGCTCAACTTCCATCGCATCATCAGCGACTTCATGATCCAGGGCGGCTGCCCGCAGGGCACCGGCACCGGCGGTCCGGGATACACCTTCGAGGATGAGATCAACTCGCACAAGATCGTGCGCGGCGCGCTTGCCATGGCCAACGCCGGTCCCAACACCAACGGCTCGCAGTTCTTCATCGTCACCGCCAAGTCCTGTCCGTGGCTCGACGGCAAGCACACCGTGTTCGGCGAGGTGCAGAGCGGCATGGACGTCGTCGACAAGCTCGAGGGCGTGCCGACGGACGGCGGCGACAAACCGGTCGAGCCGGTCGGCATCGCCACCGTCGAGTTGTCTTCGACATAGCCGAGTCTTTGTAGACAGGGCCGCATGCGGCCCTGTCCCTGCCGGCACATGTGCCGGCAGGCCGGGTCGTGCATGCACGACCCGGAACAGCAGAATGAATAGTCAATTCATCTGGCCAGTTGGCCAATCGGGTGTAGCCTTGTTCGCTAAGGGCGAAGTCAAGAGCGAAACGAGGCAGGGAGACACGACATGGCGACCGTCGAGCAGCACGCACCCCACACCGGCAACGGAACGCACCCACCCGCGCCTCCCGGCTCGACGGACATCCCCGTCGAGAATCCCGCCACGGGTCAGATCGTCGCTCACGTCCCCGACCTCGACGCAGCGGCGATCGTCGAGCTGGCTGCGCGCGGACGCGCCGCACAGCCGCAGTGGGAGGCGTTTGGCTTCGAGGGCCGCGCACGCATCCTGCTGCGCGCGCAGAAGTGGCTGATCGACAACTCCGAGCGGGTCGTCGCCACGATCGTCTCGGAGACCGGCAAGACCTACGAGGATGCCGAGCTCGCCGAGATCGGCTACGCCGCCAACGCGTTCGGCTTCTGGGCCAAGGAGGCCCCAAATTATCTAGCCGACGAGCGCATCAAATCCTCACAGCTCCTGGTGAAGGGCAAGAAGCTGTTGTTGCGATACCGCCCGCTCGGCTTGATCGGCGTGATCGGTCCCTGGAACTACCCGCTGACGAACTCCTTCGGCGACTGCATCCCTGCGCTCGCCGCCGGCAACAGCGTGATCCTCAAGCCATCCGAGGTCACGCCGCTCACCTCGATGCTGATGGCCGAAGGCCTACGCGAGTGCGGCCTGCCCGACGGCGTCTTCCAGGTCGCCACCGGCCGCGGCGGAGCTGGTGCGGCGCTTGGCGAGAACGTCGACATGATCATGTTCACCGGCTCCACCGCCACCGGCCGCAAGGTGGCCGAAGGCGCCGCCAGGCGCCTGATTCCGTGCTCGCTCGAGCTCGGCGGCAAGGACCCGATGATCGTGCTCTCCGACGCCGACCTGGAGCGCGCGGCCAACCTCGCCGTGTACTACTCGATGCAGAACGCGGGCCAGACGTGCATCTCGATCGAGCGCGCCTACGTCGAGGCGCCGGTGTACGACGAGTTCGTGAGC
>DATHNH010000196.1:0-3111 GCA_035486255.1 Solirubrobacteraceae bacterium
TCGATTGCCGCGGCGCTCTCGCTTGTCGGCGAGCGTTGGACACTCTTGGTCATGCGCGACGTCCTGCTCGGTCGCCGGCGCTTTGCCGACATCAAGCGCAGCACCGGCGTCGCCTCGAACATCCTCGCCGACCGCCTGGAGATACTCGTCGAGCACGGGCTGCTGCGGCGTAAGCTCTACAGCGCGCATCCCGAGTCATACGAGTACATCCCCACATGCAAGGGCCTGGACCTCAACCCCGTGATCATCGCCCTGATGCAGTGGGGCGATCGGTACAACGCACCGGCCGGGCCGCCGCGAATTCCCGTGCACACCGCCTGCGGCCATGACGCACATCCCCGCATGCACTGCGGTCACTGTGGCGAGGTCATCGAGAGCGACGAGCTGAACGTCCGGCCCGGACCCGGCGCCACGCAGAAGCAGATATACGAAGGCGTACTTCCCAAGCGAGCGTGAGCACAGGCGCGGCGGTGCCGGCGACTAGGACCTGGCCAAATTAGACGGCGCAGCGGCACTGGCGGCTGGGACCCCGGCCAAACTAGACGGCGCGGCGGTACAGGCAGCTGGGACCCCGGCCAAACCAGACAGCGCGGCTGCACTTGCAGTCGCACCCTGCATCAGTCCAGAGGGTTTGACGTTTGCCGTCAGCTGGAGCGCTTGGCGCTCGATCTGCTCGGGCGTCCTGCAGGCGGAGTAGCCCGCGTCTTCTTGGCCTTCTTCTTGCCGGCTTCGGTGCTCTCCCCCCGTATGCGTGCAAGGCTCTGCTCGAGCGCGCCCATCAGGTCCGGAGCAGTCGGAGTCGCCTCCGGCTTTGGCTTGGGCTTCGGCGGCGCGGACGCCACCGAGATCTTCTGCCCCTTCTGCTTGCGCTTGATCAAGCGCTGCAAATGGGCACGGTGCTCGTCGCGATAGCCGGCCGGCTCGAACGGCACCTCCAGCTCCGCGATCATCGCGATCGCGTTTTCGATCTGCTCGCGGCCGGGCACGGCCGCGGCGTCGATCTCCGCTGCAACGTCGGCGCTCGAGCGAACTTCGTCGTGAAAGCGCATCGTCGTCAGCGTCAGCAGCTCGCCCCGCGGGCGAATGCTCACCAGGTGCTCCTTGGCGCGCATCACGAAGCGCCCGAGTGCCACCCTGCCGGAGTTGCCCATCGCCTCGCCAAGCAGTGCATAGGCCCGGGCCGCGCTCTCGTTCTCAGGCACCAGCAGATAGGGACGATCGAGGTAGATCGGGTCGATCTCACGCTCCTGCACGAAGGCCTCGATGTCGATCGTATGGCTCTTGCGAGGCGCAGCTGCGGCAAGGTCCTCGTCGCTGAGCAAGATCCAGCTGCCATCCTCCATCTCATAGCCCTTGACGATCTCGTTCCAAGGCACCTCGCGCTCCTCCAACGCGCACACGCGCCGTGTCTGGATCGGCGAGCCGTCGGACTCGTGCAGCTGGCTGAAGTGCACGCCACGGTCGCGAACGGAGCTGTAGAGCACTACCGGCACATTCACCAGGCCGAAACTGAGCGAGCCCGACCACAGAGGGCGCGCCATCAGCCCTCCCCTCGGGTCCGGCGGCGTGCGTGAATCGCGGCCTTGGATGAGGGCTGGTCGCTGCCGGAGGAGCGTGGGGTGCCACCAGAGGAGCGTGGGGCCTTGCCGCCCGACCGCGAAGTGCCGCCGGCTGGGCGCCGGCGCTTGCGAACGTGGCTCTCCTCCAGGCTCGCCTTCAGGGCACTCAGCAGCTCCCCCTCCCCCGTCTGCTGCTGGCTCTCTGGCACCTCGATCTTCTCCCCGCGCGCCTTCTGCTCGATCACGCCAAGCACAGCCGCGCGATAGGTGTTCTCATAGGCATCCGGCTCGAAGCTCGAGACGAGCTGGTCGATCAGCAGCCGCGCGGCATCGATCTCGAGCTTACTCGGCTGCTTGTCGGCGATAGCGATCTCCAGCTCGCGCGGGTCCACGAATTCGTCGGCGAAGCGCATCGTGTGCAGGACGATCACCTCCTCGAGTGCCCGCATCGCGGCGAGATGGGCCTTACCGTGGAAGAGGAAGCGCCCGATACCGACCTTTCCCGAAGTCTTCAGCGCGCTGTGCAGGGTACGATAGGCATCGTCGCCGAGCTGCCCGGGGCTCAGATAGTAGGCCCGCTCGTAGTAGGCGGGATCGATCTCCTGCCCGTCGACGAAGTGCTCTACCTCGATCACGCGCGCCTCGGGGCCCTCGGCAGCGGCGATCTCCTCCTTGGTGAGCATCACATAGGAGCCCGAGCTGACCTCGAAGCCCTTGACAATCTCGCTGTATGGCACCTCGCGGTCCTCGGCCACGCACACGCGCCGGTGCTCGATCGCCGCGCCGTCGCTGAGGTGGCGCTCGCGAAAAGAGATGCTCTTGGACTCGGTAGCCGTGTGCAGCTTGACGGGCACGCGCACCAAACCGAACGCGATCGTGCCGTTCCACAGCGAGCGAGGCATGGCTAGGACGCTACCCAAGATGGAAGGTGCATACGTCCGCAGGATACGCCTCTGACGGCCCGCGGCGGAGGGCGCAATCGAACTTGCCGACTCCCACACGACATTGCCCGGCGGCTCGAGTTGGCCGCCTCGGCATCGAGCTTTACCGCACTGATCGACTTCAAATCGGGTGCATAGATCTTCGCCGATGGGGGTAGGCACACCAGAGAAGCACGTTTCGGGCGAGTTCAGGGAGGCGCCCGTGGAGACGATGTCCCCGAACCCAGGAAGCCCAGGAGGAGGTTGAGATCGTGTCAAGCGCAACAGCCACGCACAGCCTGCACATCGACCGCGGTACCGCCGAGGATCTGGACCATCTGTTCGCCCACTGGCAGGAGCGACGCGACCCCGTCGCGCGCGAAGCGCTGGTCAAGCGCTTCATGCCCCTGACGCGCAGCTTGGCGCGTCGCTACGATCGCTCCTCCGAGCCCTTCGACGACCTTCTCCAGGTCGCATCGGTAGGCCTACTCAAGGCGATCGACCGCTTCGACCCGCTGCGCGGCCACTCGTTCCCCTCCTTTGCCGTGCCAACGATTCTCGGCGAGATGAGGCGCTACTTCCGCGACTGCGGCTGGTCGGTTCATGTGCCCCGCGGGGACCAGGAGCGAGCG
>DATHNH010000197.1:0-4648 GCA_035486255.1 Solirubrobacteraceae bacterium
GTGCGTGGTTCAGCGCGTCGAAGTTGTAGTGGACGGTCTCGACCTCTTGACCCTCGAGCACGGTGAAGCCGAGACCCAGAAAGATGTCTTCCAGCTCGCGCATCGTGGCGCTCAGCACGTGCAACCTGCCAACGGGCTGCGGTGGAGTGCCGGGCAGGGTGACATCGAGCGTGTCAGCCGCCAGACGCTTGTCGAGCTCGTCCGCGTCGAGCAGCTTTGCACGCTGCTCGATCGACTGCTCGAGCGCCCGTCGAGCTTCGTTGGCTGCTTTGCCGACCAACCCGCGCTGCTCGGGCTCCAACGCGGCGACGCCGCGCAGCATCTGCGGCAGCTCGGCCTTGCGCCCGAGATAGCGCACGCGCAACTGCTCTACGACCTCACTGCTGGAGGCCGCCTCGATCTCCTGTTGCGCTTGCGCGCGCAGCTCTTCGATCCGTTCGATCATGAGGCTGGGACCCTAGTCGAGGGACGGGTCATCTCGTACAGAGCCACCGTGGCGGCCATTGCCGCGTTCAGCGACTCCGAAGCAATCGGGATGTGGGCGACGCGCTCGCACGCCTCGACGACATCGTCGGGGAGTCCCTCGCGCTCGGCGCCGACCAGCAACGTGAGCGCGGTGGCCTGTGGTTTGCCGGACATCGTGCCCTCCGCGCGCGCGCCCCTCTCGGGGGACAGGGGCCCCTCTCGAGGGGGCACAAGGGGCGCCGCTGCCGCGATTTCCTTCTGGACTTCTCCGCTGCCGCCTCGGATGCTCCAGATCGGATCGCCCGCACCCGCCACGAGCGCGACCCGCGTGCCGGGGAGCTCGCCCACCCCGCCCACGCGCGCGAGCCCCACCGAGAAGATGGCGCCCATGCTGGCGCGGACAGCCTTCGGCGAATGCGGATCGGCGCAGCCCGGACCGAGTGCCACGCAGGACGCGCCAAAGGCAAGCGCGCTGCGCAGCACGGCGCCGACATTGCCGGGGTCGGCGACCCCATGCAGGTACACGCACAGTGGCCCTGCCGGCCGTGTGAAGCGCTGCTCGTAGACGCCGATCGCGCGCGTGCCCGAGCCGAGCGCGGAGAGGCTCGACATGACGCTCGGCTCGACATCCTCGAAACCGGCGCCGCCGATCGCGCTGCCGGCAGCCCGATATCCCGCGATAGCCGGGCGGCCGGCTGCCATCGCGGCGGCGATCAAGTCCTCTCCCTCCGCGAGAAAGCAGCCGCTGCGCTCGCGCTCGCGCCGGCGCGCCAGCTTGCGCAGCTCCTTCAAACGGGGGTTGTGTTGTGAAGTAATGACGGGCATCGAGGACGAGGCTGGTTCGGTGGGTGATGAGGATCGAGCTGGTGTTGGGGGGCTGGCTTGGTGTTGGGAGCGAGCTTGGTGTTGTTCGGGGTCGGGGGATCGGGGGTTTGTGTTCAGATGTGTATTCGGCATCCGGGCACAAAAAAGGCGCCGGTCCCGAAGGAGCAGCGCCCGAGAGGTACACAGTGTCGGTGGCCGGGATCAGGCAGCCGACGCCTCGCGGGCGGTCTCGGCAAAACGTCGGAATGTGTCGGCGTCGCGCACGGCGATGTCGGCCAGGACCTTGCGGTCGAGCTCGACGCCGGCGAGCGACAGGCCGTGCATGAACTGCGAGTAGCTCATCCCGTTCTGGCGCGCTGCGGCGTTGATGCGCGTGATCCACAGCCTGCGGAAGTCGCGCTTGCGGTTTCGCCTGTCGCGGTAGGCGTAGGCATCCGCCTTCATCAGCGCCTCCTTGGCGCGTTTGTAGTTGGAGTGCGCCTCGCCGCGGAAGCCCTTGGTCAGCTCGAGCGTCGCCTTGCGCTTCTTGCGTGCGGCGACAGACCGCTTGACGCGCGTCATTTACCCACTCCGAGCAGCTTCTTCACGCGTGGCGTGTCGTGGTCGGAGAGGATCACCGGTTTGGCCAGCGTGCGCTTGCGCTTCGGCGACTTCTTCTCGAGAATGTGGCTCGAGTAGGAGTGCCTGGCCCGCACCTTGCCGGAGCCGGTCACCTTGAAGCGCTTCTTCGCGCCGCTGTGGGTCTTCATCTTGGGCATCAGAATCGAAGGTCGAGGTCCCGGTTCAGCGACCTGCGGTCGCCTGCGCCACCCTCGAAGCGATGATTATGACACGGCGCCGTCGGAAGCGCCGTTCTGGCTCTCGGCGGCCACGACGGGAATGCCATCGGAAGCAGCCTCGCCGGGCGGCTCGACGACACCGTCGGGTGTCGCGACAACACCGTCGGGTGTCGCGGAACCGTTCACCGCATCCGTGACCCCATTGGATGCGGCAGATCCGTTGGCTACCTCGACGGCAGCAGATCCGTTGGCCGGCTCGACGGCTCCCTCCGGTGAGTCGGACCCGTCGACTGTCGCTGCCGCCGCATCGGACGCATCCGCCACCCCATCGGCCTTGCCGGCAAGCACAGCCTTGGAGGGGCCGAGCATCATCGTCATGTTGCGCCCGTCCTGGGTGGGGCGCTGCTCGACCACGCCGAGCGCGGCGAGCTCCTCGGCGAGGCGGTCGAGGATCATCACGCCACGCTCGGGGTGGGTGACCTCGCGCCCGCGAAACATGATCGTGATCTTTACCTTGTCCTTGTGGCGCAGGAAGCGTTCGACGTGGTGCTTCTTGGTGTCGTAGTCGTGCTGGGCGATCTTCGGGCGGAACTTGATCTCGCGGATCGTGATCTGCTGCTGGTGCTTGCGCGCCTGCTTGACCTTCTGGGCCTGCTCGTACTTGTACTTGGAGTAGTCGAGCACCCGGCAGACGGGCGGTTTGGCCTCGGGGGCGACCTCCACCAGGTCGAGATCGCGTTCCTGGGCGAACTTGACCGCGTCGGGGGTCTTCATCATCCCGACCTGGTTGCCCTCGTCGTCGATCACGCGCACCTCAGGTACGCGGATGCGCTCGTTGATCCTCGTAAGGTCCCGCTCGGGAGGCCGACGGTCGAACCTGCGTGGAACGGCCACTAGCTTGTGGGGATGCGCGTCAAGTTGAGACTACGCGCCGCGCCGTGAATGGATTCCGAGCTTCAAGGCGGCCGAGTATAGCGGGCGTGACGCGAGCCGCAAGGGCTTTTTGCCGAAAGCACATTCGATTGTTCCTAACCGGTCGGCTAACACGCTTCGGTGACACCCGCCCACCCTTCCACGCTCCTGTCCCCACGAAGGCCCCCGGAAACTTCTCGTCTGGCTGGATGTGCCATCCCCTATGCGACCCCATCCTGCTCGCCGCGAGCGCGCGTCTCGCTCGCGAGGCTCTCGATCAGCTGGGCGACCGGGACGCTGCCGCGATCGCCGCCGCGATGCTCGCGCACCGACACGGAATCCTCGGCCGCCTCGCGATCGCCGAGGATCAGCATGTACGGAATCTTGCGCAGCTCGGCCTCTCTGATCTTGCGCCCGATCGACTCGCCGCGAGGATCCAGCTCCACGCGCACGCCGGCGCCTCGCAGACGCTCGCGCACACTCTCGGCGTAGTCGCTCAGACGCTCGGAGATGGGCAGCACGATCGCCTGCACAGGGGCCAGCCACAACGGGAACTCGCCGGCGTAGTGCTCGATCATGATGCCGAGGAAGCGCTCGTAGGAGCCGAACAGTGCGCGGTGGATCATCACTGGCTGGTGCTCGGCGTTGTCGGCGCCCGTGTAGCTCAACCCGAAGCGCTCAGGCATGTTGTAGTCGAGCTGCACGGTGCCCAGCTGCCAGGAGCGCCCGATCGAGTCGGTCATGTGCATGTCGATCTTCGGCCCGTAGAAAGCCCCGTCGCCTGGATTCAGCTCGTAGCTCAGGCCTTCGGAGTCGAGGGCGTTCGTGAGCGCTTCCTCGGCGCGATCCCACAGCTCGTCGCCACCTACGCGCTGCTCCGGGCGAGTGGACAGCTCGAGGCGCACGTCGAAGTCGAACAGGCGATAGGTGGCAAACGCGAACTCCAAGCAGCCGGCCACCTCCTCCTGGACTTGCTCCTCGGTGCAGAAGATATGGGCGTCATCCTGGGCGAAGTGCCTGACGCGCAACAAGCCGTGCAGCACGCCCGAGGCCTCGTTGCGATGCAATAGCCCGGGCTCTGAGTAGCGCACGGGCAGATCGCGATAGGAGTGACGGCTACTCGCGAACAGATGGGCGTGTCCCGGGCAGTTCATCGGCTTGACGCCCATCTCGCGCTCCTCCACCTGCACGGTGAACATGTTCTCCTTGTACTTGCCCCAGTGACCGGAGATCTTCCACAGCTCGGCGTCGTAGATCAGGGGAGTCTTGACCTCGCTGTAACCGCGCTCCGAGCCCATCTCGCGCGAGAGCGAGACGAGCGCGTTGTATATGCTCGTCCCCGCGGGCAACCAGAACGCGGCCCCGGGCGAGACGTCGGAGAAGTGAAACAGCCCGAGCTCACGCCCAAGCTTGCGATGGTCGCGCTGGGCGGCCTGCTCCAGGCGCTCGAGATACTCGCTCAACTGGGCGCCGGTGTGAAAAGCGGTGCCGTAGATGCGAGTGAGCATCTTGCGCGTCGAGTCCCCACGCCAGTAGGCACCCGCGAGCGACTGCAGCTTGAACGCTCCGACTGTCTTGGTACTCGGCGCGTGCGGACCGCGGCACAGGTCGGTGAATGGCCCGTTGGTGTACAACGAAACACTCTCCAGGGGCTTCCCGGTGGGCGC
>DATHNH010000198.1:0-9966 GCA_035486255.1 Solirubrobacteraceae bacterium
GCCGGTGTGGGTGGGCGCCCGGTCGGGGTCTCCGTCGTCGCTTGAGGTCGAGCTACTCATGGCAAGGAGACCCTACCGCCAGGTAGTCTTAGCTGTATGAGCACGACCCAAACCCTGCAACGCTGGATCTGCGAGTCCTGCGGCTACATCTATGACCCCGAGGACGGCGACCCTGATGGGGGCATCCCCGCCGGCACCGCCTTCGAGGACATTCCCGACACGTGGTTTTGCCCGGTGTGCGGAGCGCGCAAGCGGGACTTCACCCTCTACGAGGATTGACACGCTGACCGACTGGGCCGAGCTTTCCGAGCTCGACGGGCGGCACGTGTGGCACCCATACTCGGCGCTGCCCGGTGCGCTCGCGCAGATCCCGGTGGTGTCTGCCGAGGGAGTGCGTCTGCGTCTTGCCGACGGGAGCGAGCTGATCGACGGCATGTCCTCCTGGTGGTGCGCCATCCACGGCTACCGCCACCTGGCACTGGACGCGGCCGTGCTCGAGCAGCTCGATCGCATGGCGCACGTGATGTTCGGCGGCTTGACCCACGAGCCCGCGGTACGTCTGGCCGAGCGACTCGTGGAGATCACCCCGAACGGCTTGGAGCACGTGTTCTTCGCAGACTCCGGCTCGGTGTCGGTGGAGGTGGCGATCAAGATGGCGCTGCAGGCTCAGCGCGGAGTTGGATCCCCCGGGCGCACCCGACTCTTGACCGTCCGTGGCGGCTACCACGGCGACACGTTCGGCGCGATGGCGGTGTGCGACCCGGTCGGCGGGATGCACTCCCTCTTCACCGAGGCTCTCGCGCGGCACGTCTTCGCCGAGCGACCGCCCGACGGCTTCGATAGTCCGCTCGACGGGCTCTGGGCGCAACGGGTGGGCGATCTACTCGAGCGTCACGCTCACGAGCTCGCGGCGGTGATCATCGAGCCGGTCGTCCAGGGCGCGGGCGGGATGCGCTTTCACTCACCCGAGTGCGTCGCGCTGCTGCGCCGCTTGTGCGACGACCATGGGCTGCTCCTGATCGTCGACGAGATCGCCACCGGCTTCGGGCGCACGGGAGCGATGTTCGCCTGCGAGCACGCGGGGATCGTCCCGGACATCATGTGTCTGGGCAAGGCGCTCACAGGGGGCTACATGACGCTCGCCGCCACGCTTTGCACGAGCGAGGTCGCCGCATCGATCTCGGCCGGCGAGGGCGGTGCGCTCATGCACGGACCCACGTTCATGGCAAACCCGCTCGCCTGCTCGGTTGCGCTTGCTTCGCTTGATCTGCTCGCCGAGGGGGACTGGAAGGACGACGTGGCCCGCATCGAACATGGTCTGCGCGAAGGTCTGGCGCCGGCGCGCAGGCTGCCGGGCGTCCTGGACGTGCGTGTGCTCGGGGCGATCGGTGTCGTGCAGTTGGAGCACGAAGTCGATATGTCAGCCGCTACGACTGTCGCGATCGAGCACGGAGTCTGGTTGCGGCCTTTCCGCGATCTGATCTACACGATGCCTCCTTACGTGATCGAAGATCCCGATCTGGCTCGAGTGACGGCGGCGCTTGTCGCTGCCAGCTGTGTCTGACACGCTACAGCCAGTCGCGCCAAGGCAGCGAGTCTCCCGCTTGGGCAAGCTCGTTCAGCTCCGGTCCCCGCACCGGGCTCAATGTCGCGACGTCGATCTCGCCGAGCCGTGCGATCGTCTCGCGGTTGGAGCGCTCCATCTCCGATGGGTCGCCTGGCCAAGGCGTCAGCACGATGGCCGCGATGCTCAGGCCGGCGGCCCTGGCCGCTTCGATCGTGAGCAGTGTGTGGTTGATCGTACCGAGACCTGTAGCCGCGGCGATCACCAGTGGCAGTCCGAGCTCGACCGCCAGATCGCGGACGGTGAAGGCCTCGGTGAGGGGAACGAGCAAGCCACCCAGGCCCTCTACGACAAGTATTCGGTCCGAGTCGATGCACGCCCTCGCGACAATCGTCGCGGGGTCGATGCTCTGACCGACGAGCGCCGCCGCCAAGTGTGGAGAGACGGGGGGATCGAAGCGTAGTGGCGTGACCTCCTCGGGGGTCACGCCGGCGGCAAGCGCCAGCAGCTCATGGTCGGCAGGCCACCGATCTGGGGGCTCTGCCAGACCGGTCACGATTGGCTTGTATGCGCGGACTGGCTTGCCGGCTGCCCGCATCGCGGCAAGCAGCGCGGCGCTCACGATCGTCTTGCCGACACCTGTGCCGGTGCCGGTTACGAAGAGGCCCCGCATGCGTGTTGGTCAGGCAACGCGGGCGAGCCACGGCTTGGATGCCGGGCGTAGCTCGCCTGTCGCTAAGCGCCCGAGCGCCGAGGGCTCGCCAATGCATGTTGGGTCGAGACCGACCTCGCGCGTCGCGTCGGCTAGGGCCTTAGCTGTCTGAAGTAGATCGCTTGCCGTATGGGAGGCCATCACGGCGAGGCGCAACCTCGAAGTACCGTCCGCCACGGTCGGCGGGCGAATTGCCTGCGCGAATACGCCCCGTTCGAGGGTGGCCTGGCAGAGACGCACCGCCTTCTCGCTGTCGCCCACGACAAGTGGCACGATGTGCATGTCGCTCTGCTCGACCGCAAAGCCCTCTTCGGCGAGCGCCTCGCGAAGCGCGCGTGCGGCGTCGTGCAGGCGTGCCACCTCTTGCGGACTCGCTTCGAGCAGCTCGAGTGCCGCCAATGCGCCCGCCACGGACGGTGGCGACGGAGCAGTCGAGAAGATCACCGGACGGGCGGTGTTGATCAGGTAGCGCACCATCTCCTCACTCGCGCATGCGTAGGCGCCGTAGGAGCCGAGCGCCTTGCCCAGGGTCCCGATCAGTACGTCGATCTCGCCTTGCAATCCCGCTTGGGCGATAGCGCCTCGTCCTCCCTCTCCGAGCGCTCCGGTGGCGTGCGCCTCGTCGACGATCACACGCGCATCGTGCTGACGCGCCAGCTGCACGATGCGCGGTAGCGGCGCCACGTCGCCATCCATCGAGAAGACCGAGTCGGTCACGATCACCCGACGTCCCTTGCCCTTGCCTTCGTGCTCATGCAGGCGGCGCTCCAGCTGATCGGCGTCCAGGTGGCGGTAGACCACCACCTCGGCCCGCGATGCTCGACAGCCGTCGATGATCGAAGCGTGGTTGAGTTCGTCGGAGAAGATCGTGTCGCCCGGGCCCGCCAGCGCGCCGATCACGCCGAGGTTGGCGAGATAGCCCGATCCGAACAAGACGCATGCCTCGCTGCCCTCGAACGCGGCCAGTCGCTGCTCCAGGCGACGATGGATGGTCATCGTTCCGGATACGAGCCGCGACGCGCCCGCGCCGACGCCCCAACGCATCGCCGCCTCAGCAGCCGCCTCGCGTACCTTCGGATGGTCGGCAAGGCCGAGATAGTTGTTCGAGCACAGCAACAGCACCGACGCCTCGTCGAGTAGCACGCGCGGGCCCTGTCGCCCGGAGACCGTCCGCAGCCGCCGAGCCAAGCCGAGCCGCTCCAGCTCCAGCAGGCGTTCTTCGATCTCGTTCATGATTGGCGCTCGAAGAAGATCATCGCCGTATCGCCTGCGCTGCGCACCGGGCCGCTCGCCAGTTCGCGGCGCGCGTCAATCCCCCCAGCCGGCAGGCACCGCGTTGCGCGTGCCGTCGGGTCGCGGGGGCACGGCGCGCTTTGCCTTGAAGCGCAGCTGCGTCGAGGGATCCCACATGCGAATCTCCAGACTCTCCTGCCCGGGGGACTTTCCATCGGCGCCATCGAGTAGCTCCTCGACCACGTCCGGTGTCTCACCGTCAAGCCAGCCCGAGCGGTTGTCGGGTCGAGGGTTGGCCCCGTTGTCGCTCTGACGCGCCACGTTGAGGCCAAGCTGCTCGAACATTTGGCGGTCTTCCTCCGGGCTCGAGCCAAGCGTTGTGAGGAAGTTGCCCATCATCACGCCGTTCAGTCCAGCCTTCACGGCGAGCGGTTGCAGCTCACCGAGGTTCTCGACGCGTCCTCCGCACAAGCGGAACAAGGCTTCGGGCAGGATCAGGCGGAAGATCGCCACCCACTTGACCGCCTCCCATGGATCGATGTATTCGCGGTCGCCGAACTTCGTGCCGGGCCGTGGGTTGAGCAGATTGATCGGCACGCTCGTGGGGTCGATCGCGGCGAGCTCGAACGCCATCTCAACGCGCTGCTCGCGGCTCTCGCCGAGGTTGAGGATGCCGCCCACGCACGTCTCCAGACCAGCCTCGCGCACCGCTTGGATCGTGCGCAGGCGTCCCTCGTAGCGGACAGTCGTCGATACCTCGTCGTAGTAGCTCTCGGCCGTCTCGACGTTGTGGTGCACCCGCTGGATACCCGCCTCCTTCAGCGCCTTGGCTCGTGTGGGGGACATGTGCCCGATCGAGGCACAGCGCTTCAGGTTTGTCTTCTCTGCGACCAGCCGTGCACCCTCGAGGATCTTCTCGAAGTCGCGCTTCGACAGGCCCTGGCCCTGGGTCACCATGCAGAAGCGATGCGCGCCCGCCGCCTCGGCGGCGCGTGCGTGTTCGAGGATCTGCTCGGGATCCATCATCGCGTGCAATGGCGTCTCGGCCTCGGCGAAGCGCGACTGGGCGCAGAAGCCGCAGTCCTCGGCGCACCCGCCGGACTTGGCGTTTACCAGCGAGCACATGTCGGTCGAGTCGGAGAAGCGCTCCTTGCGCGCCTCCCAGGCGCGCTCGACGAGTGCTTCGATCTCGGCGTGGTCCTCCAGCTCGCCGAGTTGGAGGGCTTGCTCGCGGGTTATCAGCGGCGGCATGTGCGGCGACCTCCGGTCGTTCTGAGGCAATGGAAGTTATCGAGAGTGCCGGAGAGTACCGGAAGGCATTTCTCAGGGACGGCGGACAACAGCGACTCTCGCCGCTCAGCGTGCGCTTATCGCCGATCTGTCATCTGAGGTGGCCTGGGTATGATCGCGCCGATGAAGACCGGAAAAGCTGCATTCGGGCGGCTGTTGGCGGTGAGCGATCTCCATGTCACACATCCTGAGAATCGCGAAGTCGTCGAGCGACTACGGCCTGAGAGCGACTCCGATTGGCTGATCGTGTGTGGCGACGTGAGCGAGTCGATCGCCGACTTCGAGTGGACACTGCGCTTGCTCGGAGAGCGATTCTCCACGGTCCTGTGGACCCCTGGAAACCACGAGCTGTGGACGACTCCAGACGAAGAATCGACGCTGCGCGGAGAGGCGCGCTACCGCCACCTGGTGGAGATCTGCAGGGGCTTCGGAGTTTTGACACCCGAGGATCCCTATGCGCAATGGGAAGGCGAGGACGGCCCGCTCAAGATCGCCCCGATCTTCGTCTTGTATGACTACTCCTTCGGAATCAACATCGCTCCGACGAAGGAGCAGTCGCTGGCGCTCGCCCACCGAGCGGGGGTGGTCTGCAGCGACGAGTTCCTGTTGCATCCCGATCCTTACGAAAGTCGCGAGGACTGGTGTCACGCAAGAGTGCAGTACACCGAGGAGAGGCTCGAGAGCTGCGGTCACGGCATGCCGATCGTGATGGTCAGCCACTTCCCGTTGACCGACGATCCGACCAAGGTGCTGCTGCATCCGGAGTTCGCCCAGTGGTGCGGCACCACCCGGACAGCGGACTGGCACCGTCGTTTCAGAACCGCCGCCGTCGTATACGGTCATCTCCACATTCCGCGAACGACGTGGCACGACGGTGTCCGATTCGAGGAGGTCTCGCTTGGATATCCACGCGAGTGGCACCGTCGTGGATCGCAAAGAGCTGCTCTTCGTCAGATAGCGCCTGTGCCGGACACCTCGTGATCGAGGAGATCCTCCCAGCCGACGTCGTCTCTGTCGATATGCGGGGCGACATTGCCGACGCGAGGCTCTTTCCGGAGGAGGAGATCGTGATCGGCAAGGCAGTCGAGAAGCGCCGCCGCGAGTTCACCACGGCGCGTACATGCGCTCGCGCGGCGCTCGCGCGCATGGGGTTTGTGAACGTGCCGATCCCGACGGGTGATCGTGGAGAGCCTCTATGGCCCGTCGGGGTTGTCGGCAGTATCACTCATTGCGCCGGCTACCGGGCCTGTGCGGTTGCGCTATCGGCCGAGGTCGTGACGGTCGGTATCGACGCGGAGCCCAACGAGGCGCTGCCCGACGGTCTGCTCGGCGACATCGCAAGGCCGGAGGAGCTCCCCGGATTGCGCCGTCTGGAGCGTGAGCTGCCGGAGGTGCACTGGAGTCGGCTGCTTTTCAGCGCCAAGGAGTCCGTCTACAAGGCGTGGTTCCCGCTCGCCCGACGCTGGCTTGGCTTCGAGGACGCGGTGGTCACGATCGACCTCGCCGCGGCGACGTTCGAGGCGAGGCTGCTGATAGCCGGCCCGCCGCCGGCGGATCGACGATTGGAAGCCTTCTCGGGCAGATGGATGGTTCGTGACGGCATCATCCTCACCGCGATCGCGATGGCAGTGGTGTGAGACCACCTGGCATGCTTGCGCGGCTATGAGTAATTCTCAGCTCGACCCGGATGCCCGTGCACTGCTCGAGGTGATGCGGGCTGCGGGCACTCCCCAGCTATATACGCTGTCCGTGGCGCAGGCTCGCGAGAGCATGCGCGCGGCACTGGTCACGAGGGGCGATTCCGTGCCCCTGCACTCGGTCGAGGACATCTCCTTGCCCACGCCCAACGGTCGGCTCGCGATGCGCCTGTTTCGTCCCGTCGAGGGTACGCCACCGATCGCGCTGTTCTTGCACGGCGGCGGTTGGACGCTCAACGATCTCGACACCCATGATCGTCTTTGTCGTCTGATAGCCCGCCGCTCGGGTTGGCTGCTGGCCTCGCTTCACTACCGCAGGGCACCAGAGCATCGGCATCCAGCGGCGCTCGAGGATGCGCATGTCGCGTATCGCTGGCTTTTGGACAACACCGAGGGCATAAGGGGCGATCCCTCCGGTGTCGCGCTCGTGGGGGAAAGCTCGGGGGCAGCGACGGCGGCCTGCCTGACGCTGCTCATGCGTGACCTCGGCGCCCCCTTGCCCCTCTACCAAGTCTTGGCATATCCGGTGACCGACGCGTCGGACCACTGGCCATCCTTCGAGGAGCGAGGAGTGGGCTACACGCTCGACGCCGAATTTGCTCGTTGGACTTTGCGCAACTATGTGCCTTCCGGGCACGATCTGAAGGACCCCTATCTGCTTCCGCTGGCCGCACCAGACCTGGGCGGTCTTCCGCCCACGCTCGTGATGACCGCGGAGTTCGACCCCTTGAGAGACGAGGGCATCGCGTTCGCCGATCGTCTGAAGGCCTCGGGAGTGGATGTCGAGCACATCCATGTGGAGGATCAGATGCACGGCTTTCTACTGCTCGATCGCGCGGTCGCCAAAGCAGGTGCGTTGATCGATCGTCTGGCCGATGCGCTCTCGCACCACGCGCCGCGCCGCGCCGCCGTTTGAGGTGCTCGGCTCAGGTGTGCCTGAGGAGCTCCGGCACGCCCGGATGCGCCTCACGCTGCGCCGGATCCTCACCGACGTCGTGGGTGCTCGTCGGTAGGCACTGCGATGGTGCCGCGGTGTCATCTCGGTTCATGAGCGAACGTACCGCCTGCTTTCAGACAGGCCTATGCCTCGGCGGGGGCCACATGCGGGTTTGACGGGGCGTCCCGCGCGCCACTCTGACCATTGCGACGGCGAGCGGCCCTTATCGTCTGACTGATCGGCCCCGCGGCCGGACGTGGGAGTACCGCCTCACTCAGCTTTTGATCTATGAACTCGTCTGCCCGCTGGAGGCCCAGAAAAGGAGCCAGTACCAGATAGGTGGCGTTCGGCGTCAACCTGGGGAGCAGCCCGATCTCGCCTTTGCGCGCATGGAGGTAGCCGATCTCGAAGATCGTCGCGGAGAGCGCGTCCAAGGTTGCCGGCGGCGGGTTGTTCGACGCTTGCAGGTAGCCTTCGTGCAGGAACATCTTGAAAGCGGTGTGGCTGTCATCGACGCGCTGAATGGCCGGGCTGCCGACGGCGTGGGCTTCGACATAGCCGATGTGAGCCACCACGGGGTGGGTCGCATTGAACTGGGTTCCAGCGTGTATGGCGTCCCAGATTCGCTCGGGCCATTCTTCGCAACTGAAGTATGCGCTGGCACACACAGCCATCGTCTGTTGAAACCCGAGTTCGTGTGTTGCCAGGAATGCCTCCTGCTTGTCCCGGAAGTGGGCGTAGAAAGCACGCCGGTCGACGCCCGCGGCGGACGTTATGTCCGCGATCGTCGCGGCGTTGTAGCCCTTCTCGGCGCTCATCTCACCCGTGGCGTACACGATGCGTTCGCGCTGATGGCGAGCTATCTCGGTCGAGGTCAGGTTCGGGCGCCCTCGGGGCAGGGCACCCGGCGGTCGCAGCGCGAGCTCTGAGATATGGCGGGCAGGCAGGAGCGGCCGCCCTGGATCGAGTGTGCGCCAGCGGTGCTCAGCGGTTGGACGGCTATAGCTGTCGATCCACGAGCACACTTCGTCTGCGACCTCGGCCAAATCGTCTTCGTTGCGACGCAAACGCGGTGCGAGCAGCCTACATATGCCGCCAAGCAAGGCCTGGGTCGGTAGGTCGGGCGTGGCTGCCAGTGGTGAGGCTCGTGAGCGGGCTCGCTCGATTACATGCTCGATTTGTGCGATCAGCCGGTCGCGTGCGTCCAGTGCGCGCCTGCCCCCGGCCAGCGTCTCGTTTACGAGAAATCTCGCTCGGTCGGCCCTGGCTTGGGCGCGCACGAACAGCATTCGTACGCCGGCTTGTACGGCGCGCTCGGGCGGTTCTGAGTCGACGGCCTCGCTGACGTACTCGAGCAGCTGCTCGGAGATCTCGCTGTGGGTCTGAAGGAAACAGTCTTCCTTGTCCGCGAAGTACTCGTAGAAGGTGGGTCGCGAAACCCCCGCGTGGGCGATCACCTGGGCGACGCTGGCGCCCGCATAGCCTCGGCGGGCGGCGGCCAAGATCATGCCCTCGAGCAGCCGTTCGCGCTGAGTTTCCTTGCGATCCTTTCGGGAGATAGACATGATGTTTATCGTGTTCTAAACGCCGATTGTGCCGTCCTGCCACGACTCTACCTGGCTCGCCCGCCTGTACGCAGCGTAATCCGTGTTCCGGCCTCGCGGGGCGGGCGGCGAGCATCTTGACCATGCCCGGCATATGAGATGCGGCAATCTCTAAATCAACCGCGGGTGTTTCCTCAAACCCCACCTTGCGTGCTTCACGTCCCGACGAGGCCTCTTGTGTCCGTGCGGGAGTTACGCGCAAGACGCTGTCATAGACAGATGTTTGAGCTGCTGTCGAGTGCTTGGTCTGGTCGGGTTGACAACTGGGCGTGACTCGTCTTAGTATGCCTGGCAATGTTTCTGACTTGATCAGATTGGGCTCCGGGAAACGGACAGGTTTATTTCAAATGGGGGACGGGGAGACAGCCGTGGGGGGATCGGATGCTGCGTATGCGGCGTCCGATCGGCTCCTTGGCATATCGCATTCCAGAAGACATCCGATTGATGCCTGACGGCTCGTCGATAGCGATCATCGGACTCTCCTGTCGTGTTCCCCGAGCGCCGAGCGCCGCGGAGTTTTGGCATCTTCTGAGTAGCGGGCGCGACGCCATCGAGGAGATGCCCGAGCAGCGACACGCGCTGCAGTCTGGCCGTAGCATCGTCCGGTCTGTCGCCACACCGGAGAGCAAGCCCATCGGTGGCTGGGTTGAGGGCATCGAGCTGTTCGATGCCCCGTTCTTCGGTATCTCTCCCCGCGAGGCCGCCGCGATCGACCCCCAGCAGCGGCTGATGCTGGAGCTCTGTTGGGAGGCATTCGAAGATGCTCACGTAGTCCCCGCGGGACTTGTCGGCAGTCAGACTGGAGTGTTCGTAGGAGCGATCGCCAACGACTACGGGGATTTGGCGCATGAGTACGGCCACGAGCTCATCACCCGCCATGCCGTAACCGGTCTGCGTCGAGGCATGATCGCAAATCGCGTGTCCTACAC
>DATHNH010000199.1:0-7015 GCA_035486255.1 Solirubrobacteraceae bacterium
CATATCGGCACCTTCCGCGGCCATCAGGTGGCGATGGCGGCCGGTCTGGCGGCAATCCAGTTCATGGAGGAGGTGGACCTGGCCGCACACGCCGCGAGTCTCGGTGAGCTGACGCTCGGGCTGCTGCGCGAAGCACAGGACACGCTGCCCTCCTTCGGCGACGTGCGCGGTCGTGGCCTGATGATCGGCATCGAGCTCGTCTCCGACCGCGACACCAAGGCGCCGTGGCCTGAGATGGCGGCACAGATCCGCACCGAGTGCTTTCGCAAGGGCGTGATCATCGAGGTGGGCGGCCACTACGGCAACGTAGCCCGCTTCCTGCCGCCGCTGGTGATCACACCCGAGCTGATGCTGCGCGGCGTGGAGATCTTCGTCGAGTCCGTGCGTGCGGCCGAAGAGGCACTGGCACGGCCGGCGGTGCTGCTCGCCGGCTGACGACCAGGCCCTCAGGGGGCCAGTGCCGGTTCGTCAGGCACGCAGTAGCGAAGTGCGGCCGGCACACGAGCCGCCGATAACAACCTGGAATGACGCGGAGCCGGGAACAATGTCAGAACACGCTGCCGGTCCGACATGGGATCAATCGAGGCAGGAGCCGGGACACAAAATAAACCCCGGCACACAAGACCGGGGGTTCATAAGGCCAAGATGATGCGGGCGGAGGGACTCGAACCCCCAAGGGCGTAAGCCCACTGGCTCCTAAGGCCAGCGTGTCTACCAGTTCCACCACGCCCGCGGGGTTGCGTGAGGACCGCCACAGATTGTATGGTCATCTGTGCAATGGCATCTACTTTGGACCGAAACGAGCAGCCCGGCGTGATCGTGACGCACCCCAACCGAAGCAAGCCGGCGGCCCAGGCGACGCGCGCGACGGTCGTACTGCTCCTGCTCGTATCCGTCGCGCTGATCCTGATAGTCACGATCGGTGGCTGGGGGACGCTCGAAGGAGGCATCCCGATCCTGCTGGCCTGGGCCATCCTCTACCTGTTGATGGCGTTCTTCGCAGGGCGCTGGAGTCGCGGCGTGCTGCCGATGGCCGCGGCGCTGGCGTTGCTGTTGCTGGTGTTCGCGTTGGTCGCCGCGCCCAGCTGGTTCGCGCGCGACAAAGCCGGCTATGCCCAGCCGTCCGTCAACGCCGGCCTACTCGGGGTGCTGACGCTCGTGATCATCCCGGTGCAGATGCTGTTGATCGCGTTTGCGATGCGTGGCTTCCAGCAAGGCTGGAACGTCGAGCTCGAGCAGCTCGATCCGCACGTCGACCATGACTCGCTGGCACGTCCGGCTTAGCAACGTTTCAGCGTCGAGGTCCTTGGCCACCGGCGATGTAGGACCCGGGACGAGGCGCTCGAGGTCCCCGGGGAGCGCCCAACGCGTATATTGAGACTTGTTGCGGCGGTGGCGGAACGGTAGACGCGATGCTCTCAAAAGGCATTGTCCGTAAGGGCGTGTGGGTTCGATTCCCACCCGCCGCATCGATCAGGACACGAGCTCGAGCAGGGATCCTGCGAGCGCCGGGACGACGGCAAGCACCCCGAGCGGCAGGCCTTCGCGCTCGGGTAGCTCGAGCACAGCGAGGCCAGCTCGCTCACAGACAAGCGTCCCGGCGGCGATATCCCACGGCTTGACGGTGCGCTCGAAGTAGGCGTCGTAGCGCCCAGCCGCGGTCCATGCCAGATCGAGCGCGGCCGAGCCAAAACGCCGAATGTCGCGTACACGTGGGATCACGCGCGCCAGCACCTCAGCCTGAGCGGCGCGCACGGACGCGTCATAGGCGAGACCTGTCGCCACCATCGCGCTTGCCAGCTCCTCACGGCCGGACGCCGCGATGGGCGAGCCATTCAGCTGAGGGACTCCGTCGCGCGTGGCAGCGAACAGCTCGTCGCGACACGGATCGTAGATCGCCCCCACGAGCGAGCCGCGCTTGTCGGCGACGGCGACGCTCACGCACCACTGGGGAATGGAGAAGAGAAAATTGACAGTTCCATCGAGTGGGTCGACGATCCAGGTGAGGCCACTCGAACCTTTCTCTCCCCCGCTCTCCTCGCCCAGAAAGCCATCCGCCGGGCGCACTTGCGCGAGACGCTCGCGGATCAGACGCTCGGAGGCGAGGTCGGCTTCGCTGACGAGGTCGGTCGGCGTGCTCTTGCTCGCAAGCGCCTGCTCGCGACCGCCTTCGAAGCGCTCGAGCAGCAGGGCGCCGGCATCGCGAGCGAGACCGATGGCGAGACCCAGCAACTCTTCCACTGGCACTTCCGAATCGATCGGCGAGAGCGGATACTTCCCAGGCAGCTCGCCCCTGCTTGACGATCCGGGCGCGTCGCTCACGCGAACGCGTCGGGGCGGTGCTGGGCCCAGGGGCGCTCGGCCTCCAGCTGGCCCGCAAGCGAGAGCAGCGTCGTCTCGGCGCCGGGGCGCCCGACGATCTGCACACCGCGCGGCAAGCCGTCTGAGCCGAAACCGGCAGGCACCGACGCCGCCGGCTGGCCGGTGAGATTCCAAGGGGCGTTGTAGGGGACGAGCGCCGTCACCGCGTTGAGCGTCCACAACGCTCCACGACCGTCGTACTGGCCGATCCGCGGCGGCGGTTGGGCGGTGCTCGGCGTGATCAGCACATCGTGGTCGGCGAGTACCCGATTGAGCTTGTCGACGAGCGTGTGCTCGGCGGCGCGCGAGCGCTCCAGCAGCGTCGGCGGCACGAGCGCACCAAGCGCCGACATCGAACGCGTGCGGCGTGACAGGCGCTCCGGATGGGGACGGGCCTGGGCTTCCTCGTGGATGCCGCGCAGGTAGCGCATCAGCACGGCTGGCATCGTGTCGAAACCGTAGTCTGGGTCTTGCTCTTTGACTTCGTGCCCGAGCGAGCGCAACAGCTCGACGGTCTCCTCGAAAGCACGGCGCGCGTCGCCGTCGAGCCGCGCGATGACCAGCGGCGGGATCTTGGTGGAGAAGGCGACGCGCAGCTTTCCAGGCGGGGTGCGGGCGGCGGAGAGGAACGAGATCGACGGCGGCTCTGGGCGGTCGCGATCGACGGGCACCGAGCCAGAGCCGACGTCGTGGAAGAGTGCGGTATCGATCACCGAGCGGCTGAGCACGCCGTTGACCGACATGCCGAACCAAGCCTCGGCTTTGGGCGCCATCGAGACGCGGCCCCGCTGGGGCTTGAGTCCGAATAGGCCGCACCAAGCCGAGGGGATGCGAATCGAGCCTGCGCCGTCGGAGCCAAGCGCGGCTCCGACGAGCCCGGCCGCCACCGCCGCGCCACTGCCGCCACTGGAGCCGCCTGGAGCGCGCTGCAGGTCCCATGGGTTGCGGGTGGCGCCGAACGTGGGCGTCTCGGTGAACGGCCAGATGCACAGCTCGGGCACGTTTGTCTTGCCGATCACGATCGAGCCCGCCTCGCGCAGCCTGCGCACGACCTCGGCGTCCGCGGAAGCCGCTACGTCGCCATGGGCATTGCTGCCGAGTGCGGTGACCTCGCCGGCGACGTCGATGTCGTCCTTGACGGCAATCGGTACGCCGAGCAGCGGGCGCTGGGCGGCCGTGCTGCCGGCTCGCCTGCGCGCATCGGCCTGATCGGCTTCGAGCAGTGCGCGCTCGGCGAACACGACCCTGAAAGCGTTCAGCTTCCCGTCGAAGCGCTCGATGCGCTTCAGGTAGAGCTCTACGAGCTCGCGTGAGGAGACCTCGCCGGCGGCGATCAGCTCTGCCTGTCCGGCAATACCTGCAAACGCTAGGTCGGTGGCGTCCATGCGTCGAAACCTACCCGATTGGCCCGCCGGCCAGACGTCCGGAGGACGTGGACCCACCGGCGGCGGCCCGAGGGCATCGGCGCGTCGCGGTCACGCTGCTCCCTGCCGTCAGACGGGCGTGACCGGGTTGCGCTTGGCCGGCCACTCGCGCCGCTTGCTCGCGGCATGGGCAAAACGTCGGATCAAGTCGGCTCGCAATTGCTCTGGCTCGACGACAGCATCGATCACAAGCTCGGAGGCGAGGTGCAGAATGTCGATGTCCTCTGCATACTCGCGCCGCAGCTGCTCTGTCTTTGCGGCTCGCTCCGACTCGTCGTCGATCGCCTGAAGCTGGTTGTAGTAGACGGCGTTGATAGCGGCCTGCGGGCCCATCACGGCGATCGATGCACTCGGCAGAGCTATGCAGCAGTCGGGCTCGAAGGCGGGACCGGCCATCGCATAGAGCCCGGCGCCATAGGCCTTGCGCACGATCACGGAGATCTTCGGCACGGTGGCTTCCGAGACGGCACTGATCATCTTGGCCCCGTGGCGAATGATCCCCTGACGCTCGACCTGCGTGCCGATCATGAAGCCTGGGACATCCGCGAGGAACAGCAGCGGAATGTTGAAGGCGTTGCACGTCCAAATGAAGCGAGCCGCCTTGTCGGCGGAGTCGGAGAACAGGACCCCACCCTTGTGCTTGGGCTGATTGGCGACGATTCCGACAGGATGCCCGTCGAGGTGCGCGTAGCCGACGACGAGCTCCTTGGCCCAGCGCGAGTGGACCTGTAGCAGCGAGCCCTCGTCGAGGAGGGCATCGATCAGCAGGAGCATGTCGAATGGCTTGTTCTCATCGGCGGGGATCAGATCGGCGATGGACGAAGCGTCCGCCTGAGCCGCGTCCGGCACGGGATTCGCCATGTCCGACACCGGGTCCGACGCGGCCGACACGGGATCCGCCGCCGTGGCAGCCGAAGCACCGCTCCGCCTTGTGAGCCCACCTGGCGCGAGCCCCTCCGTTGTCGGGGGAGCGTGCATGGGCGGGTGGGTTTCCCAATTATTCGGGAAGTAGGAGAGGTAGCGCCGCGCGAACGCGATGCCCTCCTCGTCGGACTCGACGAGCTGATGCGCGCAGCCGGAGACGCCTGTGTGCATGCGCGCGCCACCCATCTGCTCGAGCGTGACGTCCTCGCCGATCACCATCTGCGCCATACGCGGCGAGCCCAGATACATCGAAGCGTTGCCGTCGCGCATGATCACGATGTCGCAGAAGGCTGGTATGTAGGCGCCGCCCGCGGCCGACGGACCGAACAGTACGCACACCTGCGGCACCACACCGGACATGCGCACCTGATTGAAGAAGATGCGCCCGGCGCCGCGTCGCCCGGGGAACATCTGCACCTGCTCGGTGATGCGAGCGCCTGCCGAATCCACGAGGTAGACCATCGGGATGCACAGACCGGCGGCCCGCTCTTGGATGCGTAGGATCTTCTCGACCGTCTTCGGACCCCACGAGCCCGCCTTGACGGTCGGGTCGTTGGCCATCAGCGCGATCGACCGTCCTTCGATCTTGCCTACGCCGGTAACCACCCCGTCGGCGCCCAGAC
Source organism: Solirubrobacteraceae bacterium (assembly GCA_035486255.1). GTDB lineage: Bacteria > Actinomycetota > Thermoleophilia > Solirubrobacterales > Solirubrobacteraceae > Palsa-744. Next base: position 5,333 of record DATHNH010000199.1, read on the forward strand.
CGTCCTCCTGCCAGTTGGCCAGCAGGGCCTCCTCGGAGAAGGAGCCTTCATCCAGCAGCAGCTCTACACGCTCGCGCACGGGCAGCTTGCCCTGTTGGCCGGCCTTCACGTGGTGGTGTTCAGGACCACCGGCAAGCGCGCGGGCTTCGGCCTCGTGTAGGTCTCCCATCGTTGTGGAGCCTATCGGTCGGTTTTGCCTGGGGACTCTCGAGGAGCGCCTGGCGCTGGAGCAAACCTGCGCCGTCGGGAAGGTTTTGCTCGATGCGGAGTCTGCGCGTGTGAGAGCCATCTACGAGAAGGAGGCATGTTCATGTCCAGTCCTACAACAGGCTCCTCGCTCCAACCTGCCGCTCAGGTCCGCGGCCAGGTGCGCAGCCGCCCACGGATGCACCGGTACGCAGCGAAGGTCGGCTTACCCGTGCTGCTCGCGGCTCTGCTCGCGTGCTTTGCAATCTCGCCGGGTGCGGCCCTGGCGTTCGACCACCCATTCATCGGTCAATTCTCCACGATCTCCTCGGTGGGCAGCACAGTGCCGGCCAACGAAGACGTGAACCCCTACGGAATCGTGAACGTACCCCGGAGCGTCGGCTCGCTGGTGCAGGGAGACATACTCATCAGCAACTTCAACAATGCCGAAAACCTCCAGGGGACGGGCACCACAATCGTGCAGATGAACCCCGGCGGCAGCCTGTCTCTGTTCGCACAGATCAACCCTGCCAAGCTCCCCGGTGCCTGCCCCGGCGGGGTTGGATTGACAACAGCCCTGGCAATCCTGCCACGCGGCTACGTCGTCGTCGGAAGCCTGCCGACGACGGACGGAAGCGCCGCCACCGCACAGGCGGGATGTTTGATCGTGCTCGACAAGAACGGCAACGTGGTCGAGACGATCTCCGGTCCGCCGATCAACGGACCCTGGGACATGACCTCTGTCGATCAAGGCTCCGGCGCCACGCTGTTCGTGACCAACGTCCTGAACGGCACGGTGGCCTCCGGTGAAACGCCGACCGACGGCGGCACAATTGTGCGCATCCGTCTGGATATCGACGGCAAACATCGCCCGCCGAGGGTAACCGCGATGGATGTGATCGCAAACGGCTTCCCCGAGCGCACCGACCCCGCCGCGCTGGTGGTTGGTCCCACCGGTGTCGCGCTGGGCAATGAAGGCACGCTGTATGTGGCCGACACACAGGGCAATCGCATCGCCGCCATCCCATATGCCGCCAACCGGCAGACGCCGCTCGAAGGCGGGGGCACGACGATCGCGCTGGGTGGATATCTCAACAACCCGTTGGGGCTCACGCTCGCTCCGAACGGCGACATCCTGACGGCCAACGCCGATGACGGGAACATCGTCGAGACGACACCGATCGGCGCCGAGTTCCAGCCGGTTGACACCGGCGCCGGCGAAGGCGGGCTGTTCGGACTCGTGGTAGCGCCCGAACGTCAGGGCGTCTACTTCGTCGACGACGCCGACAACACGCTGGGCCTGCTGCACTGACGGATACGACGATCGGGTGGGGTCGCAGCGGCCCCACCCATCGCCACCATCACCACGACAAAGGGATGGTGCACACGCAGCCTGGATCGAGAAGGTCTTTCAAAAAAAGCCCGCACGTCTCGATACCCCTGTTGTGGGACCGAGGGATTTATTTTGGTACCTGACCTTTATCTAACGGCTCACAA
>DATHNH010000200.1:0-10032 GCA_035486255.1 Solirubrobacteraceae bacterium
GCGATGTCCTTCGATCCCCACAGATCGAGGAAGACTCCGACCGCAGCCTCTCCCCTGGGCTCGAGGTATAGGTCCAGCATGACTCGGCTTGGCGGAGCCAGCATTCGTCCATCTGCATCGGTACTGGCGTCACTGCCGGCCAGGTGATCCGGATCTGAGATTAGCGTGATGTTGGCTCCCCGCTCCGTGCGAAATCCTCCGAGCGCACGAGGGATCTGCTCGAGATCCTCGCCGGAAGCCTGTACTCGGTACAGCGGGCGCTGCACCCCGGTCAGGACCGGCAGCCCGATCCGCTCAGCCGCCAGGGCGCCGGTGAGAATTATCCGATTACCGGCGATAGCTTCTGGGATCGCGTCGGGATCTCGCACGAAGCACGTCAATCGTTGTGGGGAGGAGGGACGGCCATGCTCGGCGAGCCAGCGCCTTACCCCCTGGACATCGATCACACGCCGCTGCATCCCGCGCCCATGCCCGTGTCGCTCGATTAGACGCGCCTCCTCTAGGGTTTTGAGCAGGCGATGGGCGGTCACCTCGCTGCTAGAGCTTCGTTCGGCGAGCCGCCGGATCGTCCACGCCTCGTCGGGATGGTCGGCGATCAGTTGCGCAGGTCGCAAACTTCCTGCACGCAGTGCACGTCGGCGAGCCGATAGCCGATCGCGCGAGCGCTTGGTTAGCTTCTGGCCGGGAAGCCAAGCCCGACCCGCGCCATCCACAAAGCCGATGTCGGCGTCCTGGAGGCGAGCGGCCGTTGCGTCGTCCAGCACGGCCTTGATCATCACTAGGCGCCTACCGTCAGCCCCGTGACCCTCAAGCAGCCCGGCCAACTCGCGGTTCTCGACGACCCCGGCCTCTACGGGAAAGGCTTGCCCGGCGACTATTACGGCGGACTCCGGCGCGTTACCGACTACATCCACATCGGGTAGGCGCCCAAACGCATCTGCTACTTGGGGGTCGATGTCAGGGCGGAGCGTGATGAGCGCGGTTTGCGCTATAGAATTATCAAGCATTGTTCTCTAAGTATAGAGAAAATTCCCATTAAAGCTATTCCAGGGGCTTTCGCAGTACTTAGCAGACAAATTATTGAGCACCTATATTGAGTCGGCGACCTGCCGTTGCTAGGAGAGGATTCGTCAAAGCGAAACTTGCCTGGTCAATCCGGGGCACGCCCTGCCGCGAGCCATCAAAGCCCAGTGCTGAAGCCAAATTCCAGCATTCCGGTAATGGTCTGTAGCCGGCATTGCTGACCTCATCGTTAGCCTCGACATCCTGTATTTATTCGAAAGGTGCGACTTTATCGCCCTTCGGGCGGGACTTTAGCCCATCGTTTAGCCCACCGCCGGCAAATCTGAGCCAACTCTGCCGACACTCGTCACGGGCAAGAACCAGCCGATTTGCAGGGAAACAAGGAAATGGGCGCGGCGGGTTTCGAACCTGCGACCTCTCGCGTGTGAAGCGAGCGCTCTCCCACTGAGCTACGCGCCCTGGAGCCTTGAGTCTATTGGGCTTGCTGGCTACTTGTCCGCATGGGCGGACTCGAGGCGCTCGGCAGCCGGTGCGCGCCAGAACACTGCGAAGCGCTTGACGAAGTCGGCCCCATCCTGGGTCATATCCGACCTTGTTGGCCGCGGTTTGCCAACTCGGGCCATGTCGTGGCTCGAAGGGGGAGCTCAACCGGCCTCGACAGGGGTGAGCACCATCACCGGAATGACTCGTCCGGCCTTCTCCTCGTACTCGGCGAATTGCGGTACGCGCGCCTTTTGCGTGCCAAAGAGCCGGTCGCGCTCAGCCCCTGTTGCCTCGCCGGCGAGAGCGTCGATCGTGTCGGCGCCGACCTCGATCTTGACGTTTGGGTGGGCCTTGAGGTTGTGGTACCAGTCGGGGTTGGTGGGGGCTCCGGCCTTGGAGGCGAATATGACGTAGCGTCCGTCGTCGCTCTGGTAGGCGAGCGGGTTGATGCGATTCTTGCCGGACTTGGCGCCCACGTGGTGCAGGAGCAGCAACGGCATGCCCTCGAACATGCCGCCGACGCGCCCCTGGTTGGCGCGGAACTCCTCGATGATCTTGGCGTTGAAGTCTGCGGGAGAAGAGGACATTTTGGGCTCCTGAAGACGGGGACAGGTTGCTCGCTGGTGCTGACTCAGTCTAAGGAGTGTTCGGCCGACTACTGGAGCGGAAGGCCGCGTGGCGGCCCGACTCCTCACCTACCCGTCCTTGGCCGCCCCGGTCGGATGTGGTTCGAGGCGCACCACCGGGATCGAATAGAACTCGGCCAGCGCTTTGACCTGCGCCTGCGTTGGCACTGACCCGAACGCTTGTGGGCCGCCGAGCTTTTCGTAGCCGCTCAGCAAGCTCTTGCCGAGCAAAGACAGGTCGAAATGGGCGTCGTAGATCGCGTCTATGTACAGCGCCGAGTTCGCTCGCTCGAAGCTTGCCACCGCGGCGGGCCGGTTCGCGATCGCGTCGATTGTCGCTTCGGTCAGGTTCCAGCCGCGCTGGGCGAGCTGTTCGTAGTTCTGGTAGATGCCCGCGACGCCGGCGGCCGGACCCGTGAGCTTGTGTGCGTTTGCCAGGAACGATGGTTCGGATAGCGTCTTGGCGCCGGCGCTTGCCGCGCTCACGGCTGCGCGCAACCTGCTTGGTGGCGTCTGGGGCAGGCCGTCCGCTATCCGCGGCCAGGCTTCGCGCGAGGCGGCGACCTCGCGCTTGACCGCTCCCTCGAGGTCGCTCAGCTGGCTTGACACCTGCGCGAACTGTGCGCGCTCGAGCGCCAGTTCACGGCTGCTCTGCGCGTGGGAGGACGAGCTCGAGCCACAGCCGGCGACCAGCATGGCTGTGCCCAGCAGGATCGCCGCCAGGCTCGCGATTGGCAGGCGCGCAAGACGCAGGCGCTCGTGCCGCTTGCAAGCGGCACGAGGAGCTCTGAAGCCTTGCTGAGACAGGTTCCCGTTGCGTTGAGCAGCTCAGCGCTACACGCCGAGCAGGTCCACCACGAACACGAGTGGGGCGTTCGCGGGGATGGTGGGAGGCGATCCGCGCTTGCCGTAGGCCAGTTCGGAGGGGATGATCAGCTCGCGCCGTCCACCGACCTTCATGCCCGCCACGCCCTGGTCCCATCCCGGGATCACCTGGCCCTTGCCCAGCGTGAATGTGAACGGTTCGTTGCGCTTCCACGAAGCGTCGAACTCCTTGCCGCCGTTGTAGAGCACGCCGACATAGTTCACCGTCACCGAATCGCCCGCCTTGGCTTCGGGGCCGGTGCCCACGATGATGTCCTTGGTTTCGAGTTTCGTCGGCGCGGGGCCGGTGGGCACCGTCACCTTCGGCTGCGTCGCGAGTGGACCGCTGGTGGGCGTCTTGGCGGTCGAAGTGGGGGTTGTGGGTGTGCTGCTCGTAGGCTTGGTTTCACCCGTGACATGCGGGACGGAGCTGGTGTCGGACTCGTTGCCGACGGTGATCGTGCTCGATCCGCCGGAGCTGCCGCAGCCTGCAATCAAGGCGGCCGTGCCCAGCGTCGCGAGGCAGAGGCTCAGACGCGCGCGGCGGGGTGACTTGGGGGAGTGGGAGTTGTCGAAGTTCATAACGGTTCGGCAGCGTAACGCATAACGACCGGTTCGTGCGACGATCGTCCGCACACGCCGACACACAAGCGACGCACAAGCGACTCACACGCCGAGACACAAGCGACTCACACGCCGACATGCACGCCGACACACACCCCTATGCACATAGCTACTAACGCACTGCCCACACGCCTCCATGGCGTGCGCGTGCAGCTATGCGGCGCATCGTATGCAGCGCATCGCGGCACGTCACGGCCGGCTCGAGTTGCCGGCGCCGGCACTGCCTTGCGCTGCCCACGCTAGGATCGCTCTTGGACCGTGCTAGGCGGGGATGTAGCGGCGCCCTGAATCCGCAATCCGCTCTAGCGGGGCTGAACTCCCTTCCGAGGGGTTTCGCTCCGGTCGCTCCGCCGCACGGAGCGTCGATGGCTCGGGTCCCGCGCGGTGTCGGCTCGTGAACCAGGTCAGGTCCGGAAGGAAGCAGCCTTAAGCGATTCCCGGCAGGCGCAGCGGGAGTACCCGATCCGGAGTCCCGGGCGGCGATCGGCGATCGGAGGCGGAAGCTTCGACGAGGGGTGCACGGTCCATTTTTTGGGATTGGATTTGGCGTGCCCGCCGGTGACAGTGGGCATCGGCGCAACCACGAGCGGCGTGCGCGAGTCCAGGCAAGGTGTGGCGTGCCCGCCGATGACAGCCGGCGAAAGCGCAATCACGAGCGGTTGGGCGCGTTTCCGGGGCTTGGCGTCTAGTGGCAATGCGTGAATACAAGCCAAGAGTTGTTTGCCTTCGTCTCCAGGAAGCCGGGAGGGATCGACACGGGCAGGTGCGGGTCCTTCGGGTCGAGGATGTAGGCCTTTTCGACTTCGATGCTCGCGGGGTCGGCGTAGCTTCCGTATTCCTGCTGTCTGGCTTCTGAGCGCGTGGCTTCGGCGCTGACGATCAAGCCGGGGCGCGCTTTCAGGTAGAGCGCGAGCAGGGGGATCGGCGCATGGTTGGGCACGCCCACCGGACCGCACTTCAGCGCGATCGCCTCGTTGTGCACCATCGCGAGCAGTTCGTCCTGGATGCTTTCCTGATGGGCCAGGTTGCGCAATTGGTGGTGGGCCGAGCGGACTTGGCTCGGAAGCGTCGCCAGCAGCGCCACGAGCACGAGTCCGCCGGCCACCATCCACGGTAAGCGACGCTTGTCGCCCTTGGGCAAAGCCGTCCAACCGAACACGCCGGCGCCGCAGAACAGGCACAGGATCGCCGAGGCCAGGAACGCGTAGCGTTCGTCGATCGGCAGGCCGGCGGTTGCCATCAGGGCAAACACGACCACGGCCAGCACCCCGGCCGCCGCGGCGAGCCTCGCTCGCCTGCCGAGCCAGGCGAGCGACAGCACCCCGCCGAGCGCGGCGCCGAGCAGCGGGACGGGTCTCAGGACGGCGCCGATGCGCCTGGGGATGTACTCCGGGACCTTGGCGATGCCGGTCTCGCGTCCGAGGATCTCCGCGGTGTGTTTGGTGTTCGTCAGGGACCACATCGCGTTACCCGTCACGAGCAGGTCGCTGAACACCCAGATCAAGGGTGCGGCCGCGGCGAGCAACGCGAGCTGGGCGAGTTGCCTGCGCGTGCGCTCGGGCGTGCACCGGGCCGAGTAGACGACCAGCACGACCCAATAAATCCCAGAAAAAAGCCATGCTTCCGGACGCAGCAAGCCTGCCAGCCCAAGCAGCACGAGCACGGGCGCTCCCGCGCGGGGCTTGCGCGTCTCCACGAGCAGCGCGCTCAGCACGAGCAGCATGTAGGGGACGTCCACGTAAGCGCGCACTCCGTAGGAGAGCACCGGCACGCGCGTCAGCAGGATCAGGGCCGCCACGATTCCAGCGCCGCGCCCGAACCAAACGCTTCCAAGCCGGTAGACGATCCAGCCGCATGCCGCCAGCGCGAGAAAGGCGAGCGCCACGGCGATCGCGGTCTCGGTGCCCGCGCCGAGCGGAGCCAGCGGTATGCCGAGCAACTCCACCAGCGGGTGCGGAGTCGGGGCGATCGGCAGGCCGTATTCGGGCGTTTCCCCGCGCGTCAGCTGCTGGCCCCAGACGAGCCCGTACAGCGTGTCGTAGTTGACGAAGCCGACGCCTGCGATCAGCCACAGGGCAAGCGCTCCGAGGACGATCGCGAGCGCGGCCGGCGCCCAGCGGGGAAGCCCTCTCTGGAGGTCTGCGAAACCGCGATGCCCCCTGCGCGCGCGCGGGGAAGCTGTTTTGAGGGTGCCAGCCACAGCGGCGCACGCTACCTGAGCGGGGTGCGGGCGAGGGTAGACTGGCCTCGGTGGCCGCCTCCGCTCAGTCCTTGTATCGCAAACACCGCCCGCGCTCGTTCGCGGACGTCGTCGGCCAGGAGCCTGTGGTGCGCACCTTGCGCCACGCCGTCGAACGCGGCAACGTCCATCACGCCTACCTGTTCGTCGGCTCGCGCGGCACCGGCAAGACCTCGATGGCGAAGATTCTCGCCTCCTGCCTCAACTGCGAACGCGGCGGGCCAACCGTCGATCCGTGTGGGCAGTGCGACTCCTGTCGCTCGATCGCCTCGGCCACCTCGCTCGACGTGATCGAGATGGACGCCGCCTCCAACAACTCGGTCGACGACATCCGCGAACTGCGCGAGTCGGTCGTGTTCGCCCCCGTCTCCGGACGCCACAAGGTGTACATCCTCGACGAGGCTCACATGCTCTCCCAGGCCGCCTGGAACGCGTTCCTCAAGACGCTCGAGGAGCCGCCGCCGCACACGGTGTTCGTGCTCGCCACGACCGAGGCCGCCAAGGTGCCGGCCACCGTGGTGGACCGTTGTCATCGCTTCGACTTCCACCGTCCCACGGTCGAGCAGATCGCAAGCGTGCTGTCTCGTGCCGCCAAGTCCGAGGCGATCGAGATTCCCCCGGAGGCACTGGCGGCGATCGCGCGCTCGGCGACCGGCAGTTTTCGCGACGCGCTCGGCACACTCGAGCAGCTCGTCACCTACAGCGGCACGCGCGTCGAGCTCACAGACGTGCTCGCGGTGCTTGGCGTCGCCGACGAGCAGCTGCTCGCGGACGCGTTCGAGGCCGTGCGCTCCGGCGATGCCCGTGAGGCGCTGCGCGCCGTCGCACGCTGCGCCGAGGGCGGGCGCGACGCGGGCTCGTTCACGCGCGATCTGGAGGCTCGCGCGCGCGACATGCTGGTGGTTCAGACACTCGGCGAAGTGCCGTCCGAGCTGTCGCTCACCCCGGAGATCGACGAGCGTCTGCACGCCCAGGCGCAGCGCATCGGGCGCGGTGAGGTGGTGCGCATACTCGACCTGCTCGGTGCGGCGATGGAGGGCGTGCGCGCCGGCGCCGACCCGCGCACGCAGCTGGAGCTCGCGCTGGTCAAGGCCGCCACCCCACAAGCCGACGGTTCTGTCCGGGCTCTGCTCGCCCGCATCGAGCGGCTCGAGCAGGCGGCCCTTGCGGGCACAGCTCCACCTCCCGCGCTACCCGCCGCGGTCTCCGCGGCGCCCGCGCCATCCCCAGTGCCGCCTCCCCCCGCACCCACGGCGTCAAGTCCCGCACCCACGGCGCCAAGTCCCGCACCCACGGCACCAAGCCCCGCACCCACGGCACCAAGCCCCCCCGCGCCCACGGCGCCGAGCGCGCCAGGGCCGGCGTCCTCGCCGGCGATGTCGACTCCGCCGCCTGCCTTTGCGACCCCGACAGCCATTCCCCTCCAGCCAAGCGCGTCTGAGTCGCTACCCGAACAAGGCGAGGGGCCCGTGGCGGTTGACACGCTCTCCGGCGACCTCGACTCTTTGTGGGCGGCTGCGCACGAGTCCGTTCGCGACGAGCACGGGCTGCTGGGCGCCGTTTTGAGCGAGGCAACGCCGGTGATCCTCACGGAGCAGGAGCTCACGCTCGCTTTCCCCACCACCGCCGCATTTCACAAGCGCAAGGCCGAGGATTCGGCGAATCGATCCATCCTGATCGAGACGTTGCGGCGACTGACCGGTCGCCACTATCGTCTCGAGTTCGAGCTGCGCGAGGATCTCCCCGCCGAGGCGGGTGGCAATGGCAGTCCGCCGAGCGAGGAGGAGATCATGTCGCGCTTGATGGCCGAGCTCGACGCCGTAGAGCTCCCAGAGGATTGGCTTCAACAGCAGAAAGGCGGCGAGTAATGCCCCCAAAGCAGCAACGCCCCAACATGCAGCAAATGCTCAAGCAGGTGCAGAAGATGCAGCACGACATGGAGCTCGCCCAGCAGGAGCTCGCCCACGAGACGGTCGAGGCCTCCGCCGGCGGAGGCATGGTGACGGTCACCGTCTCAGGCGAGCTCGAGCTGCGCTCGGTAAAGATCGACCCCGCCGCTGTCGACCCCGAGGATGTGGACATGCTGTGCGATCTGGTGCTCGCGGCCACCAACGAGGCGTTGCGCTCAGCTCAAGAGCTCGCGGCGAGCAAGATGGGCGCCGTTACCGGCGGGCTCGACCCGGGCGCGCTCGGCGGTCTCGGTCTCCCGGGGCTGTAGTCAGACCTTGAGCTCCTTCGCTCCCCCCGTCCAGCGGCTCGTCAGCGAGCTCTCGAAGCTTCCCGGCATCGGCAATCGGACGGCACAACGGCTCGCGTTTCACATCCTGCGTGCCTCCTCAGCCGACGCGCTCGGGCTCGCCGAGGCGATCAAGGAGGTCAAGGAAAAGGTGGGGCTGTGCGAGGTGTGCTTCAACCTGGCCGACGAACCTCGCTGTCGCATCTGCCAGGACACCCGTCGCGACGCGAGCGTCATCTGTGTCGTGGAGGAGCCGAGCGACGTGATCCCAATGGAGCGCACTCACGAATTTCACGGTCTCTACCACGTGCTCGGAGGCGCGCTGTCTCCGATTGACGGCGTCGAGCCCGAGGACCTGAAGATCGAGGAGCTATACGCTCGAGTGAGCGCCGCCGAGGCGCCCGCGGTGCATGAGGTGGTGCTCGCCACCAATCCCACCACCACTGGAGAGACCACGGCGCTTCACATCGCCGAGGAGCTGCGCCATCGGGGTGGGCGGGACTCTCATTTGAAGATCACCCGCCTTGCCTCCGGCCTGCCGGTCGGCTCCGACCTCGAGTACGCGGACGAGGTGACGCTGGGCAAGGCCCTTGCCGGACGGCTCTCGCTGTAGCCTCGAACCGTGTCTGAGATCGTGGTCATGAAGTTTGGCGGCACCTCTGTCGCCGATGCCGAGCGCATCAAGCGGGCGGCCAAGCGAATCGTCGAGAAGCGCGAGGCCGGCTATGGCGTAGTCGCGGTGCTCTCGGCGCGTGGCAAGACCACCGACGAGCTGATCGCGATGGCCGACGAGGTCTCCTCGGCGCCCGACCCGCGCGAGATGGACATGCTGCTCTCGACCGGCGAGCGCATCTCCTGCGCGCTGTGCGCGATGGCAATCAACGACCTCGGTCACCGCGCCATCTCACTGACAGGCTCGCAAGCGGGGATCGTCACCGACGAGTCGCACACCAAGGCGCGCATCCTCGACGTGCGCGCCGATCGCGTGCGCGCGGCTCTCGAGGACGACCACATCGTGCTCGTCGCCGGCTTCCAGGGAGTTTCGACCGCCGACGACGTCACCACGCTCGGGCGTGGCGGGTCTGACACCACCGCTGTCGCGGTCGCCGCCGCGCTGGGTGCGCGCGAATGCGAGATCTACACCGACGTCGCGGGCGTCTTCAGCGCCGACCCGCGCATCGTCCCCGATGCGCGCAAGCTGTCGGTCGTCTCCTTCGAGGAGATGCTCGAGATGGCAGCCTCGGGCGCGGGTGTCCTGCAGCTGCGCTCGGTCGAGTACGCGCGCAACGAGAACGTCCGCATTCACTGTCGCTCCTCTTTCGAGGATGCCCCCGGTACCGTTGTGCTCTCGGAGGGAGATACTTTGGAGCAGCCACTCATCACAGCCGTCACCCACTCCACCGCCGAGGCGCGGCTCACGCTCGTCGGCGTCCCCGACGCGCCGGGCGCCGCGGCTCGCATATTCGAGGCGCTCGCGACGGGCAACGTCAATGTCGACATGATCGTCCAAAACGAGCCCACCTCCGCCGGCGGCCGCGCCGAGATCTCGTTCACCGTTCCCCGCGAAGACCTGCGCGCCGCGCGCGCGGCGCTGCAGCCGCTCGAAGGGGATGTCTTCACCGGAATCGCGGCGCACGAGGAGATGGGCAAGGTCTCGATCGTCGGCGCGGGCATGCGCTCGCATCCGGGAGTCGCCGCCAAGGTGTTCTCGGTGCTCGCCTCCGAGGGCATCAACATCGAGATGATCTCCACCTCGCCGATCAAGATTTCCTGTGTCATCTCACGCGAGCGGGTCGAGCAGGCCGTGCAGGCTTTGCATGCGGCCTTCGAGCTCTCCGGACCGGGCACGGTGGCTGTCGAGGAGCCGTTTCGAGCGCGCACCGCCTGAGCCGCTCGGCGAGCGCTTGTGACTCGCTTGTGACGAGTCACCCGAATAG
>DATHNH010000201.1:0-10789 GCA_035486255.1 Solirubrobacteraceae bacterium
CGTAGGCGCCACCGTTCTCATAAGAAGCCACCTGTGCGTCCGTGCCTTCGCCAGCGCGTCCCGCAGCGGCGTCGTAGAGCGCCTCCATCTCACCCCCGACGGCTGACAGGTCGTCGGCCAAGCGCCCCGCGCCGCTGCGCAAACTGTCGACCAAGGCTCGCGTCTCTCCATCGAGGGAGCCGACGTGCCCGAGCAGCGCCTCGGTGGCCTGCGACACAGCGGCGACGTGCCCGCGCGCGCGCGCGACAGCCTCCTCGCGCGTTTGCCGTGCCTCGGCGTCGGCGGCCTCGCGCACTTGACGCGCCTGCTCGGCAGCCTGGTGTTCGATCGATTCCGCCGTACCTTGGGCCGCCTCCAGGATGCCCTGGACCTGCATGCCGGCGGTCGACGCAAGCGAGTCCCGGCCACGGCTCGACGCGGCGCGCTGAAGCTCTTCCACCTCGGCGGCAAGCGCTCGTAGGTGAGCGTCCACACTTGCAGGGTCGTAGCCGCGACGCACGATCGGGAAGTCGCGCCGCTCGATCCCCTGACGGTCCAGTTCCACGACGCCCATCCTATGCCACCTCGCCCGCGGGAGCCTCGCTTGCCTCGGTCGCCGCCGTGGGGGACTCACCTTCCGAGGCTTGCCCCACCGGCGTCTCGTTGGCCTGTACGTCCTCGAGCTCGCGGCGCAGCTCTCTGATCTCGTCGCGCAGCTGAGCCGCGTACTCGAAGCGCAGATCGTCGGCTGCGGCGATCATCTCCTCCTCTAGCTCCACGATCATTCGCTCCAGCTCGTGCTGTGGCATCTCCTTAGCCTTGGCTCTCGTCGTGCTCTTGCGGCGCCTACCCTTCGGCACCTTCGACTCGGCTTGCAGAAACTCGGCGATATCGGAGATCCCCTTTACGATGCTCGATGCCGTGATCCCGTGCTGCTCGTTGTAGGCGAGCTGAATCTCGCGTCTGCGGTCGGTCTCCTCGATCGCCGCCTTCATCGCCTTGGTCTCCTTGTCGGCGTACATCAACACCTTGCCCTTCACGTTGCGCGCCGCCCGGCCGATCGTCTGGATCAGCGAGGTCTCACCGCGCAGGAAGCCCTCCTTGTCGGCGTCGAGGATCGCCACCAGCGACACCTCCGGCAGATCCAGGCCCTCTCGCAAGAGGTTCACTCCAACGAGCACGTCGTACTCGCCGAGTCGCAGATCCCGAATGATCTGGATGCGCTCGAGCGTGTCGATCTCCGAGTGCAGGTAGCGCACCTTGAAGCCCATCTCGATCAGATACTGCGAGAGGTCCTCGCTCATCTTCTTCGTGAGCGTGGTAACCAGAACGCGCTCGTTCACGTCCACCCGCTTGCGGATTTCGTTCATCAGATCGTCGATCTGATTGCGAGTCTCGCGCACGTCTATCTCCGGATCGACGACTCCTGTGGGCCTCACGATCTGCTCCACGATCCGCTGCGAGCGGGTGCGCTCGTATTCGCCGGGCGTGGCCGACAAGAAGACCAGCTGCGGCGTGATCGACAGGAACTCCTCGAACGTCTGCGGGCGATTGTCCATCGCGCTCGGCAACCTGAAGCCGTAGTCCACGAGTGTGCTCTTGCGCGAGCGATCGCCCTCGAACATGCCTCCGATCTGTGGCACGGTCTGGTGGGACTCGTCGATGAAGCACACGAAATCCTCGGGGAAATAGTCGATCAGGCAGTACGGTCGCTCGCCTGGCTTGCGCCCGTCGAGGATCCGCGAATAGTTCTCGATCCCCGAGCAGAAGCCCATCTCGCGCAGCATCTCCATGTCGTACTGCGTGCGCTGGCGCAAACGATGCGACTCGAGCTGCTTACCGTCTGACTCGAGCTGCTCGCAACGCTCGTTCAGCTCGCGCCCGATCGCCGCCACTCCGTCATCGATCGTGCCCTCCTTGACGTTGTAGTGAGTGGCAGGCCAGATCGCCACGTGCTCCAGGTCGTCGGCGATCAGCTCTCCCGTGAGTGGATCGAAGTGCTGCAGGCGCTCGACTTCATCGCCGAACAGCGTCGCCCTGAACGCCGTCTCTGCGTAGGCTGGGAAAACCTCGAGCGTCTCGCCCTTCACCCTGAACGTGCCGCGCGCCAGCACCGTGTCGTTGCGCGTGTACTGGATCGACACGAGCTTTCGCAGCAGCTTCTCCCGATCGATCTCCTCCCCTCGGCGCAGTATCTGCATGTTCATCTCGTACGTTTCGGGCGAGCCGAGGCCATAGATGCACGACACCGACGCCACCACGATCACATCACGCCGTGCGAATACGGCAGCGGTGGCCGCATGGCGCAAGCGATCCACCTCCTGGTTGATGGCGGAGTCCTTCTCTATGTACAAGTCCCTGCTCGGGACATACGCCTCCGGCTGGTAGTAGTCGTAGTAGGAGACGAAGTACTCAACCGCGTTCTCGGGGAAGAACGTCCTGAACTCGTTGCACAGCTGCGCGGCAAGCGTCTTGTTGTGAGCGATCACGAGTGCCGGCTTCTGCACCTCCTGGATCACGCCCGCCATCGTCATCGTCTTGCCGGTTCCGGTGGCCCCCAGCAGCGTCTGGAAACGCTCGCCCTCGCGCACCCCCTCCGACAACGAGACGATCGCCTTCGGCTGATCGGCCGTCGGCGTGAACACGGGGTCGAGCTTGAATTCAGGCACAGGCCCCTACGTTAGAACCTGCATCAAGGCAGGCCGTCGAGATGTCGGTTTCTGCAAAGACAAGCTCAAAGCCCGAGCTGGCGGGGATAGGCAGCCCGATATTCCCTCTGAGCACGCATCACCTTCTGAACGTAAGCCTGCGTCTCGGGAAAGGGTATTTCAGAGACGCTGAGCGTCTTGCCCGCTTCGCGCGCCTTCGCCACCCACGCATCGACGTTGGCAAGCCCGCCGTTGTATGCGGCCACGGCAAGCATCTCGTTGCCTTCGTAGTGATCAAGCAGGTAGCGCAGGTACCAGCTGCCATAGGCCACGTTGATCTTCGGTGTTGCCAGGTCACCGGTCGTGAAGGCGGTACCTCCGGAGAGGTGAGCGATGTATTGGGCGGTGGAGGGCAGGATCTGCATCAAGCCAAGCGCACCGGCAGAAGAAGGGCGCGGGTCGAACTTCGTCTCCGCATAGATCACGCCGGCGATCAGCGCCGGGTCCAGGTGCTTTTCGGACGCCTGTTCGCGGATCACAGCCGCATCGCTCAGAGGCAGTCCCCCATTGCCCGAGACATGCTCAATGCGCGAGACGACCACGATCCCAAGCGCCGCGAGGACCGCAAACGCGAGCAGCATCCGCATAAATGCACGAACCGGGTGCAATGAGCGCGAAGACCCATATCCCCCCCGCGGGCGTGGGCCAGCCGTAGCCGAGCGCCTGCCCGACGCGTACACATTGCGACCGCCGTTGCTACGCGTAGCCGTGGACGACCTTTGCATGCTCATCCTTTTCCCACCTCAGCCGATGCCAACCACGGAAGGCATGGCCCATACACAGCCCTCCCCCAACCCATGTCCCCTCGAGGGCATGATCCCATTCGGGTGTAACTCATCGAGATAGCTTGGCAAGTACGTCGGCCAGTTCGCGCCGCAGGTCGGCAACGCTACCGTCGTTGTGGATCACGAAGCCGGCGCGTGCGGCCTTCTCCTCCTGGGAAAGCTGCCTGCCGGCGCGCTCCTCGGCAAGCACGTGCCCGCGCGTGGCGTCGCGCGCGCGACGCGTGTCCTCCTGCGCGATCACCGCGATCGTCGCGTCGAAGCCACCCTCCATACCGGCCTCGAACAGCAGCGGCACCTCGACGATGGCCGCCTTGGGCGCCGGTCGCAGCGCACGCGCATGCTCGAGCCAGGCGCCCATACGAGCTCCAACGAGCGGCCACAGCAAGCCCTCCAGCCACTTGCGCTCCTGCTCTCCACCCGCGAACGCCCTGGCGGCGACGGCAGCGCGATCCACAACTCCTTCAGGCGCCACCTCGGCGCCCCAGCGCTCGACGACCGCAGCCTTGACCTGGCTCTCGCCATACAGCTCATGCACCACGGCATCGGTCGAGAGTACCTGCGCGCCGAGCCCTTCCAGCATCTGCAGAGCAGTCGACTTACCGGCACCCATGCCGCCGGTGAGCCCGACGAACGGCACCTCCGGCTGCACGGCTCGTGCCTGTCAGTCTTGGGCTTGCTCGGCGACAGGCTGCTCGCCGTCGGCCTCGGCAACCGACTCCTCGGAGGCGGTTGCCGCTGGAGCCTCTACGACCGGCTCCTCCACAGCAACCTCAGCAACCGCGGCCTCCGATGTGGGCTCATCCACTGCAACCTCAACGACCGGCTCATCAGCGGTGGGCTCCTCGGCAATAGGCTCCTCGGCGGTAGGCTCGGCCGTCGGCTCTTGGGCAGCGGGCTCCTCCACGAGAGCCTCGGCGACGGGCTCATCAGCAGCGGTAACCTCGTCAGCCGGCGCGTCAACGACGCTCTCGGCGGCGGGCTCGGCGACTGTGACCTCCGAGGTCGAAGCCTCGGCGGTTGCCTGATCGGCTGCCAGCTCACCGGCGTCCTCTCCCACGGCCACATCGAGTGAATCCTCCAGCACGACCTGCTCTTCGGCCATGGCCTCGGGCTCGGCCGGCGAGGCGGCGGGCGCGTCCGGTCGCGACAGCGGCAGGATCTGATCCTCGACCCGCTTGGCCGACAACGACAGGCGCCGGCGCTCAGAGTCGATCTCGAGGATCTTCACGCGGATCTCATCGCCCGGATGGACGATCTCACGCGGGCTCTCGACATGGTGGCCGGCAAGCTCAGAGATGTGCACGAGCCCCTCGACGCCGTCGAGTACCTCGACGAACGCGCCAAACGTGACGACCTTCGTGACCTTGCCGGCGAGCTCGTCGTTGACGTTGTACGTATCCACGATCCGCTGCCAGGGATCTTCCTGGGTCTGCTTGAGGCCTAGGGAGATGCGCTGGCGGTCGCGATCGATGTCGAGCACCTTCACTTGCACGGTGTCGCCGATGTTGAGGATCTCGCTCGGATGGTTCACGTGCGACCAGGAAAGCTCCGAGATGTGGATCAGACCGTCGATCCCATCGAGGTCCACGAACGCGCCGAAGTCGACGATGTTGGAGATTTGCCCCTCCACGACCAGGCCTGGCTGCAGCCGGTCGAGAATCTGTTGGCGCACCTCCTTGCGCTCCTCCTCGAGCACGGCGCGGCGCGAGAGCACGACGTTGTTGCGCGAGCGGTTGAGCTCGATGACCTTCGTCTCGATCTGCGTTCCGAGGTACTCGTCGAGGTTGGGAACGCGGCGGATATCGACAAGCGAGGCGGGTAGGAAGCCACGCACCCCGAGGTCGATGATCAGGCCGCCCTTGACGACCTCGATGACCGAGCCCATGACCGGCTCGCCCGACTCGGCGGCGGCCTCGATGCGACGCCATGCCTTCTCGAAGCGAGCCCGCTTCTTGGACATGATCAAGCGTCCGTCCTGGTCCTCCTTGGTGAGGACCATCGCGTCGACCTCCTCGCCGAGCGACACCTCCTCACGCGGATCCACAGACTTGCGGATCGAAAGCTCGTTGGCTGGGATGACGCCCTCGGACTTGTAGCCGATGTCGACGAGAACCTCGTCCTTGTCGATGCGCACGACATTGCCCGTCACGACCTCGCCCTCCTCGAAGGGCTGCATCGTGGCGTCGTAGTTGGGGACTATCTGCCCGTCGATTTCAAGCAGGAGCCCGTTGGACCCCTCGACCACGTGGGCCTGGGGATTCTCTATAAGTGTTTGCACCGGTCGAAGCCTAGCGCAGCGACGCCGCTCGGGGCATGGACCCCGCGCCCCGACGCGGGGCCCATGGATTGGTGGTGTGCCACCCGAAGCAGAGCCACTTGCACCCGAGCAAGGCCTGTTCGAATTGACGAGACGAGCCAGTACGGGGAGCCGTCGCACCCCCTACGAGGCCGTTCGAAGCTGGTGGGTAAATATCATTGACCCACGTATGCCTGTGAGAGCGACCAAGCGCGGGACGGAACGCACCCCCCTGCAACGCGATTGCGACGTGCTCATATGCGGAGCCTCGTTCGCCGGGCTTGCCGTCGCGCGCGAGCTGGCGGGCACAGGCGCGCGCGTACTCGTGATCGACCGCTATGAGATCGGCGAGCGCCAGACCTCGGCGTGCGGCATCCCCACCGGCTGGCTCGAAGCGCTCGATCTGCAGGGCTCGCTGCGTCAGACCTTCGACGAGCTCGTCGTGCACACCCCGTGGACAACGGCGCGCTGGCAGCTACCGTGGACGTTCTCGACATTTGACTACCGCGAGCTGTGCGCACTGCTGTGGGCCCAAGCCCACCCGAGCGACGCGGGATTTGAGACGGCTACCGTCACCGGTCGTAGCGGATACACGGTTCACACAGACCGTGGAGACCTGACCGCACCGCTAATCGTCGACGCACTCGGCTGGCGTCGCGTGCTCTCGAACAGGGTTGCGATCCAACCGCCCAACGCGCGCCTGTCGCGCGGCTTGGAGGTCCACCCGCGCGGCACGGGCGCGGAGCTCGAGCTGTGGATCGACCCGAAGTACATCCGAGCCGGCTACGCCTGGAGCTTCCCAGCCAGCGACGAGCTGCGTGTGGGAGTCGGTTCGTTCTGGCCGGCCCACCATGTCAAGGAGCCAACGGTGCGCCTCGCCGGCGATCTGGACCTACCCGCCGACGGCTACCAGGGAAATTGGATCCCCCACCAGCTGCGCCCCGCGATCGAGGATGGCGTGTTCTTCGTGGGTGACTCGGCGGGGCACTGCCTGCCGTTGACGGCCGAGGGCATTCGCACGGCGCTCTACTTCGGCCTGGCTTGCGCCCGCGAGCTCGCGCCCGTGCTCGCGGGTCATGCCACGCGCGAGCAGGCGCTCGGACGTTACGGCACCTTCTCGGATGCGCACGAGCGCAAGTACCGCTGGCTGTTGAACACCCAGCACACGGTCGGGCGCCTCACCCCGAGTCGCACAATCACACTGATGGCGCGTGCGCTCGCCTCAGAGCGCGTCTGTGCGTGGTCCTTCAACCACTACCTGGAGATTGCACCGCCTTCGTTCGTTACCGATGGCTCCGGTAGTGGCGTCGTATCGAGCCGCGTGCACGTAGCGGCAACCGCCTGAGGTCGGGCCTCACGAAACTAGGTCCGGCCTCACGAAAACTACGTCCGGCCTCACGAAACTAGGTCCGGCCTCACGAAAACTGTCGCCCGCGTTGCGCGACGGAACCTAGATGACGCACCCGCCATCCACCTTCGCCGGGCGCAGGGTGCCTTGCGAAAAATGCAATGGGACTTGCCGAAGACGTTCGTCCTCCGCGCGGCGGCGAAACCATTGAGACCCTCTACGCGACCTCACGCAACTTGGGACGCATCGTGGCGGTCGCTTGCAGGGCAAGCCGACTTGCCTCCAGGGCGCTTGCCCAGGAGACCTCGGCGAGCATCCCGGGCGCTGCGACGGTGTCGCCTGCCAGGAACACGCCATCGCCGCGATCGACGGCGGGACGCTCGCGCCAGCTGGTGCCAGGCATGTCGAGAGCCCCCGAGCGCCCATCCATCACCTGACGCCGACGCCATGTCTCGCGTCCGCGCCACTCATCCAAGCCGACATCCAACAGTCGCTCCAAGCGCAGCGCGGCCTGATCGGCGCTCTCCCCCGGACGAATCGGCATCTGCGCCTGGATCAGCTCCTCGCCATCCGGCGCAATCGACGGGTTGGCGGCAGAGTAGCGCCCGATCCAGCCCGCCTCGTCCATGTCCGAGACGACGGTTGGATCGCCACGGCGATAGTGCACGCCAAGGTCCAGGCAGACAGTGCGTCCGCTGTTCCAGCGTAGGCTGTCGTCGCCGATCAGCTCGCGTGCCTGGTCGAGCTCGGTCGCGACGATCACGGGAGCCTCAGGCAAGACGTCGACACGCGTGCCGACTTCCACCACAACACCCAGCTCGCGCACACGGCACTCGAGCGAGTCGATCAGTGAGCTCCAGCCCCCCACCGGATAGCGCACGATCGAGGGAACCGTCAACAACAGACGCACCATGCGCGACCACACGAAGTCCGCCGACAGCTCTCCCGGGTCGTGGTGGAAGGTGAACACACCGGCTCCCGCCGAGAGCATCTCCGCGGTCGACTCGTCGGTGTGGCTCGCAACCCAGGTGCGGAAGTCCGTGTTGACGGGAGCTTCGCGACCTCGCAGACGCAGCACCGCGGGCAGCGCACCGAGCGGCGGCGTGCGTCGCAGCGTTCCGTCCAGGCGGAGCCTGATCCCGGTCAGCCGCGGGCTGGCGTTGGGAGGGAGCACGTCGCGCTCGCGCATCCACCGCCAAAAAGGGCCGTCGTGGTACATCGCGTGGGGTCCGAGATTTGCCCTGTAGGGCCCATCGCTAGAGCGTCCGCGTCCACCGAGGCTCTCGTGGGCCTCGACGAGGCGCACATTCGCTCCCTCCTCGGCGCAGGCGATCGCCGCCACCAGGCCGGCGATGCCCGCCCCGACGATCGTTATCTCCGGCTTATTGGCGGTGTGCTTGCTTGCGCTCATCGTCGCTACCTCCTTGAAGAAGATCCACCATCCAATCCATACCTTCCGACCGAGCCACAGCCGAGCAGTGGTTAGGAGATCGAGATCGTGTCGATTGGGGAATGGCGTTGCTCTGGATCAAGTTACGCCGCCACTGGCCTGCATTACAGTTCCAGTAGTGACAAACAAAAGAGGGCCAGTTGGAGGGCCTGAACTGCTCGTCGCGCTCACCCGCGGCGGCGAGCTGCCGCTGCACGAGCAGATCGAGCGCTCGCTACGCGAGCAGATTCGCTCGGGACGACTCCCCGCGGACGCACGCCTGCCCTCCACGCGCGGACTCGCCGAGGAGCTTGGCGTCTCGCGCGGAGTCGTGACAGAGGCCTACGGGCAGCTCGCCGCCGAGGGCTATCTAACGACCAATCAGGGCGCGCCTGTGCGTGTCGCCAAGGCAGTACGCGCCGCGAGCGAGCGTCCACCCGCGCGTTCCCTGCTCGAGAGCTTCTCCTACAACTTCCACCCGGGCCTACCCGACCTGCTCGACTTTCCTCGCGAGGTGTGGCTGCGCTCACTGCGCACAGCGTTGCGCGACTCGCCACTGGATTCGCTCGGCTACGGCGACCCACGCGGAGTGCCGGCACTGCGCGAAGCGCTCGCCGGATACCTCGGCCGGGTGCGAGGCGCTGACGCCGACCCCGAGCACATGCTCGTGTGCACCGGCTTCATGCAGGGTCTATCGCTGCTGTGCCGCGCGCTGCGCGCCCGTGGCGTCGAGCAGGTGGCGCTCGAGGATCCCGGTTGGCACCTACACCGGCTGATCGTCGAGCAGGCGGGTCTCGAGGTCGTGCCGATAGCGGTCGACGAGAGCGGCTTGCGCGTCGAGCAGCTCGCCGCGACGGAAGCCTCGGCGGTACTGCTGACTCCCGCCCACCAGTTTCCGACCGGGGCCGTACTGGCGCCCGAGCGACGCGCCGCGCTGATCGAGTGGGCCGAGGATGAGCGACTGATCGTCGAGGACGACTACGACTCGGAGTTTCGTTATGACCGGGTGGCCGTCGGCGCGCTCCAGGGTCTCGCCCCCGAGCAGATCGTCTACATCGGCTCGACCAGCAAGCGCCTGGCCCCCGGCATGCGCCTCGGCTGGATGCTGCTGCCCTCGTGGCTGACCTGGGAGCTCACCGCCGCGAAGACAATCGAGGATTGCGGCTCGGAGGTCGTCGGGCAGCTCGCGCTATGTGACTTCATCGCGCGTGGCGAGCTCGACCGTCATGTGCGGCGCATGCGCCTGCGCTACCAACGACGCCGGGAGACGCTGCTGGAAGCGCTGGAGCGCTGGCTGCCCGATGCGAGCGTGAGCGGCGCCGATGCCGGCCTGTTCGAGCTGGTGATGCTGCCCCAGGAGGTAGAGGAGTCGCTGGTGCTGCGAGCTGCCGCCGAGCGCGGCGTGGGCGTCGAGGGACTCGCGCTCCACCGCTTCGCCGCAGAGGGACCGTCGGGCATGCTACTCGGCTACGGCAACCTGTCCGAGCCGGCGATCGAGCAAGGAGTGCGGCTGCTCGGCGCGGCTTACGAGCAGGCGCAAGCGCAGTAGGCGGCCCATCGCCTCCGGCGTGAAGCCGACCCACCAGGCGACTGTCCCGCGGGTTGGGAGCTAGCGACGCACGACCAACAACACGCCTACGACAAGTAGCACAAGCCCGACTATGCGTACGGGTGGGATCGACTGCTTGGCGACTCCGAGCAAACCGAAGCGGTCGATGACGACGGCTGCCGCGAGCTGCCCGGAGATCACGATCGCCGTTAGACCGCTGACTCCCAGTGTGCGCACCGTGAGGATCGCGACGGTCACATAGACCGCGCCGAGCAATCCACCCACGAGCGCCCACGTGGGCGCCTTGCCGACGCTCGAGAAGCTGCCGAGTCCGCCGTAGAAGAGCAGGGCGACCAGCACCAGAGCGACGGTCCCCACGACGAACGAGAAGCTGGCCGCCTGCACGCTGCCAATCTCACGACCGAGCCGCGAGTTGACGGGCGCCTGCATCCCCACGAGCACGCCGGCGACAGCCGCGAGCACGACGGCCAGAGTGCGCGTCATCGCTCCTCCTCAGGGAACCCCCGCCGAGCGGAGTCGCCGGGCCGGCAAGCGTCGGCGCCCTCGCGCCTCACTTCGCCTCCAGCCAGTTGTGCCCCACGCCGATGTCCACAGCAAGCGGCGGCGAGTGCTCCCAGACGCCGACCATCTCCCGCTCGATCAGCTCGCGCGCCGCCTCGACCTCGGCCGGCGGC
>DATHNH010000202.1:0-4936 GCA_035486255.1 Solirubrobacteraceae bacterium
GGGCGGTGCGGGAGCCCTGAGCGCCACGTTCGTCCTTCCTAATGGTGGCATGTGGGAACTGTGGCTGAAGGGCGACGTCATGCGTACCCTGACCGTCCGCGTCGACGGCCTCACGCTCGGTAGGCTCGGCGAGCAACTCGACGGCAACTCGCTCGTGGTCAACGCGCTAACTCCACTCCGCACACCCCTTGGCGCCGGACGTCATACATTGACGATCACGCGTCCCGGCGCCGACCTCGCGCCCGGCGACGGTGGAGCGGCGATGCTCGCGGCGATCCTCCTCGTTCCGGGAGGCAGCTCGTGAGCGGCTCGGCAATAAGACCCGAGCAGGATCAGATCCTGCTCGGCGATTGCCTGGAGCTGCTGCCGCGCTTTGACGATGGCTCGTTCCAGCTGATCTATATCGACCCGCCTTTCAACACGGGGCGTGCGCAGACGCGCAAGACGCTGCAGACGCTCTCCGACGCCGACGGTGACCGTGTCGGCTTCGAGGGACGACGCTATGCCAGCAAGCTACTGGCCGAGAGCTCCTACCGGGATTCCTTCGAGGACTACCTGGCCTTCCTGGAGCCACGACTCGCGCACGCGCACAGGCTGCTGGCCCGCGAGGGCACGCTCTACTTTCACATCGACTATCGCGAGGCCCACTACTGCAAGCTGCTCTTGGACGAGATCTTCGGGCGCGAGTGCTTCCTCAACGAGCTGATCTGGGCTTATGACTACGGTGCGCGCTCGCGGCGGCGCTGGCCCGCCAAGCACGACACGATCCTCGTCTACGTGCGTGATCCCTCGGCCTACTTCTTTGCGTCCGAGGAGGTCGATCGCGAGCCCTACATGGCGCCCGGCCTGGTCACGCCCGAGAAGGCCGCGCGCGGGAAGTTGCCCACCGACGTCTGGTGGCACACGATCGTGCCCACGCGTGGCGCCGAGAAGACCGGCTACCCGACGCAAAAGCCTGAGGGGATCGTCAGGCGCATGGTGTGTGCGTCCAGCCGTCGCGGCGACTGGTGTCTCGACTTCTTCGCCGGCAGCGGCACGCTTGGCGCCGTCGCTGCCCAACTGGACCGTCGCTTCGTCCTGATCGACTCCAATCCGGCCGCTGTCGAGGTCATGGAGAGTCGGCTACAGCTAGGGTCTAGGCGGTGGCCCGCCGCGTCCTGATCCTCTCCTGGGAGTACCCCCCGGTGATCGAGGGCGGACTGGCCCGTCATGTGCGCAAGTTGGCGGAGGAGCTGGTCGCACAAGGCACGGCTGTCGATGTGCTCACACGTGGCAGAGACGAGTCTGCAGCGTGCGAACAGCAACATGGGGTCAAAGTCCACCGCGTCAGCGAGCCTCGCTTCCCGCGCGACCTCGATCGCTTCCTGGGCTGGGTGGAGCAGATGAACGAGGACATGCTCGCCGCAGGGCGGACGCTCGCCGAAGAGCAGGGCTACGATCTGGTCCACGGCCACGACTGGCTTGTCGCCCACGCCTCCGCGGCCCTCTCCGACCTGCTGGAGATCCCTTACGTGACGACGATCCACGCGACGGAGCACGGTCGTCACCAGGGTTGGGTCGACAAATCGCCCCAGTCCAACATCCACGCGATCGAGCGCTGGATGGCCCATCGCGCCGACTCGGTGATCACCTGCTCGCACTACATGCGCGGCCACGCCGCCGATATCTACGACATCGACGAGCGTCGCATCACCGTAATCCCCAACGGCATCGATCCCTCCGACCTGCGCCCGGTCGACGACCTCAACGCGCTGCGCCTGCAATTCGCCCAGCCTGAGGAGAAGCTCGTCCTGCTCGTGGGGCGACTGGTCTATGAGAAGGGCTTCCAGCTGGCGCTGGACGCGCTGCCGGAGGTGATCGCCAAGGTGCCTGGAGTGCGCTTCCTGGTCGCGGGCTCAGGCACCCACGAGTCCGAACTGAAGGCTCAGGCAGAGCGTCTGGGACTCAGCGAGCACGGCGTCTTCCTGGGCTGGATCGGCGACGATGCGCTGCACTCGCTGTACCGCATCGCCGACCTGTGTGTGGTGCCTTCGCTATACGAGCCCTTCGGGCTCGTGGCGCTCGAGGCGATGGCCTCGGGTTGCCCGTGCATCGTCGCCGACACCGGCGGCCTGCGCGAGGTCGTGCCCGCGGGCGAGCGAGTCGGACTGCGCTTCAACGGCGGCGATCCCGAGCATTTGGGTGTCATGATCGAACGCTTGCTCGTCGACGAGCAGCTACGCGACCGGCTGGTCACGGAGGCATCGGAGCACGTCCTTTCATTCGACTGGTCCGACGTCGCCCAGCGGACCGGTGGCGTCTATCGCGAGGTCGCCGGCCCGCGAGCCGAGCAGCGGGCATAGAAGATCGGCCGGACGCGCGCAGGACGGCGGCGCATGTTCACGAATGGGTGAATGGCTTCTCCCGCATGTGGGAGGAGAGCGCCAGGTGCAAGGCGTCTTGTGCAATCTTTGCCTGGTCGACAATCGAGGCAAGCGACTGCAGAGGGGTGGACTCAGATGCTCGAGGGATTGATGCAGGATGATTTCCAGCTGACGCTGCACCACCCGTTGCACCGCATGCGCTCGGTCCATCCGGGCGCGGAGGTCGTGACGCTCACAGATGCCGGCCTCACGCGCGCCAGCTACGGTCAGGTAGCCGAGCGAGTCGACCGCCTGGCGCGGGTGCTCGAGCGGCTGGGCGTAGAACAGGGCGATCGCGTCGGTACCTTCGCCTGGAACAACCAGCGCCACCTCGAGCTCTATATGGCTGTCCCCTGCATCGGCGCCGTTCTGCACACACTCAACATCCGCCTCTTCGCAGAGCAATTGACCTATATCGTCAACCACGCCGAGGATGGCATCGTGTTCGTCGACGACTCGGTCGTGCCGATCTTGCAGGAGCTCGTACCTACCTTCGAGGGAGTAAGAAACTACATCGTGATGGGCGACGGCGACGTCGGCTCTCTGCCCAACGCCTTGCGCTACGAGGAGTTGCTCGAGGAAGCCGGCCCGGGCTCCTACGACTATCCCGAGGTCGACGAGCGTCAAGCCGCCGCGCTCTGCTACACGAGCGGCACCACCGGCAACCCCAAGGGCGTGCTCTACTCGCACCGCTCGATCTCGCTGCACTCGACGGCCTCGCTGATGAAGGACGCGCTCGGGCTCTCTCAGCGCGATCGCGCGCTATTGGTCGTGCCCATGTTTCACGTCAACGCCTGGGGTATCCCACACGCCGCCGCGCTCGCCGGCGCCGACCTGATCATGCCCGACCGCAACCTGGGAGCCGAGCCCTTGGCGAAGCTGATCGAGGCGGAGCGGCCCACGATCATGGGTTGCGTGCCGACGATCTTCGCCGACCTGTTGCGCTACGCCGACGCCCATGACATCGACATCTCCTCGCTCGACAACGCGGCCTGCGGTGGCTCGGCGGTGCCACGCCAGATGATGCGCGACTACGACGAGCGCCACGGGGTCAACGTCTTCCAAGCATGGGGCATGACCGAGACGAGCCCCGTCGCGTCATATTCGCGTCCGCGGGAGAGCGCCGGCCACGACGAGCACTACTGGGACATGCGCGCCAAGCAGGGCAAGCCGCTGCCGTGGGTGCAAACTCGGCTGGTCGGCGACGACGGCGAGGAGGTGCCGTGGGATGGGGAGTCAACCGGGGAGCTGGAGGTACGCGGGCCGTGGATCGCGGCCCGCTACTTCGACGACGCCTCAGGCGCCGATCGCTTCCACGATGGCTGGCTGCGCACCGGCGATATCGCCTCGATCGACGAGCACGCTTTCATCCACATAACCGATCGCTCCAAGGACGTGATCAAGTCCGGCGGCGAGTGGATCTCCTCGGTCGAGCTGGAGAACGAGGTGATGGCACACCCGGACGTGATCGAGGCCGCCGTGATCGCCAAGCCCGACGAGAAGTGGGCCGAGCGGCCTCTGTGTTGCGTGGTCGTGCGCGAGGGTGCATCGCTCTCCGCGGAAGACCTGATCGAGCATCTGCGTCCACGCGTTGCCAAGTGGTGGCTGCCCGACGAGTTCGCCTTCGTCGGGGAGGTGCCCAAGACGAGCGTCGGCAAGTTCGACAAGAAGGTGCTCCGCTCTCATCTGAACGACGGCACTCTGGAGGGCCGCGTCAAGCTGGGCGGCTCTAGTTGACGATCACGAGGTCGCCGATTGCAAGCATCGGGTAGACCTCACCCGCCGTTCCGATCGGCAGCTCGACGCAGCCGTTGGATTGCGGGAAGCCATAGGACGCGCGCGGGAAACCGTGCACGGCGTCGCCACCGTTGAAGTAGTTGACCCAGGGAACGCCCGGATCGCTGTAGTGCGAGCCGTCCGGGTTGGTCCCGGTCATCGTGGTCGATACGTAGCGTGCATAGATGGGGAAGGTGCCGCGTTCGGTTTCCGCGCCCGCCACGCCGGTGTTGGCGGGCGTGGAGATCACGACGCGACCGCCACGGTGGACCTCGAGCGTCTCTGGGCTCGACTCGCTCACCGTCACGAAGGTATAGGGGCTTGGGTCCCCATGACCGAGTGTCTCGGCTGCCAACAGCGACGCCCACGTCGAGCCGTCAGGCGTGCCGGTGGCCGGAAGCCCATGGCCTGACTGGTAGACGATCAGTGCGCCACGCGTGGTCGCGTCGAGCGAGCCGTAGGCAAGTCCAGGTGCGTCGGGCTCGTTCGCCGCGAGCCTCGCCGCCGGCGGAGCGAAGGCGTAGCGGGCCGCCTCGGCGCGGGACTCGGCTTTGTCGCCGCTGTTGCGCCCGTGTGATGCGTCGATCGAATAGGGCAGATAGTTCAAACGCGACAGCGCCTGCTGTAGCCCTTGCAGCGAGGGGCAAGCCACGTGTAGGCCGAGACGACGCGCTTTGCCAAGTGGCGGATGACCGATGGCGTCCGTGCCGGCCCACACTGTCAGCGTGTAGGTGCTGCAAGGCTCGAGCGTCGACTTC
>DATHNH010000203.1:0-2038 GCA_035486255.1 Solirubrobacteraceae bacterium
AACTCCCACAGCCAGTCGATCGAGCCGTGGACGAGCCACACGATCAGCGGCAGCAGGGCGATGGCGACGACGACGGCGTGCTCGCGAGTGGCTTCGCGCCTGTGGCGCAGGCAGCCGAGCAGGACCGCGCCCAGGAACACCGCGAACAGCAGCGCGCCGACGAGGCCTGTGTGCGTCAGCAGTCGCAACTCGAGTGAGTGCGTCCAGCGTGGTTCCTGGTCGGTTTTGCGATAGCGCAGGTAGCTTGCGTCGAAGTTGTCTTGGCCGATGCCGAGCAGTGGATGGCGCTCGAATTCGTGTAGCGCTACACGCCAAAAGTCAACGCGCTGGCTACCCAAGGTGGTGAAGCGGGAGGAGCCGTTGGCGGTGTTGTTCGCATTCGCGAACGAGTTCCAAGCGCGTTCCACGCGTCCTACCGGATTTCCGTGAGTTGCGATCAGGCCGCCCGAGACTCCGGCGAGCACCACGACGATCGCAAGGCCGACGCCCGCTCGCTGGAGACGTCGCTGTACGACCGCTCCCGTGGAGATGCGCCTGTCGGCGGCCACGGCGAGCGCCGTGAGCACGGCAAGGATCGCGTCTGCGATGGCCATCGCATAGACGGCATGAGTGCCCTCGTGGTGCAGGATCATCCCGAGGCGGGGTTCGGCAAGCGCCACGCCGCCCGATGTGGCCTTGCCGTATACGCGCAGCAGCGCCGGCGAGATCGCCACCGTTGCGAGCGTCGGGCCGAGGACGAACGCAAGAAGTCGCAAACGGCCCGGAACCAGCGCGAGCATGGCGACCAGGACAATCGGGGCTGTAAACAACCAGCCGCGGCTCTGACCCAGCACGGCGAGCTGTAGGCAGAGAGCGCTCAACACGATTCCGGTAACTCGCAGGAGCGGTTGGGTGCTGCGTCGGGAGCAGAGCGCGATCGCGGTCACCGCCACCGTCATGAACATCGCGGCGTCGGCGTTGTAGTAGCCCAGGGGATAGGACAGGCGGGCGTTCAGGAAGAGGGTCGCGGGATTTGGGAGCACGGCAAGCCGGATGGTTGTGACGATCGCCAGCGCTCCCAGGCCCGCGACCAGCATGCCGAGTGCGACCTTCGTCGACCAGTTGCGCCAGGGCAGGATCACAAATGTCAGGAACGCGGCCAGATAGACGAGTGCGCGGTCGCTGCCGAGAAACGCAGCACCCTTGTCATGGGCCCAGGAGATCGACAGGAACGACCACAGAACGTAGAGAGCGAAAGCGCCGGCGGCGAACTTCGCCGGGCGCGACATGTGGATGGTGCGGAGGCCGAGCGACGTAGCGCCGAGCAGCCCCACGATCATCAGGGCCCCCAGGTACCAAGGATCCGGGTCATACCCACCTCCCAGCGTCGGCTGGGATTCGTAGCCTCCACCGGTAGCGCCCCACGCGACCGCCACCGCGAAGGTGAGTCCGGCGGGAACGAGCGGAAGACCTTCCGTACGTAGGCGCCGCGCGAGCTCTGTCGAGCGCTTCATGCGCCACATCCTGCCGTAGCGCCCAGATGCGCCTGTGCCCTCAGCTGCTGCTCGAGGATCTCTGCGCCTTCAGGAGCCGAATGGCGTTACAGCCATGTTGGGCGGCTGCTGTAGCGAGAAGGCTGGTGAGCTCCCGGTGAGCGTCCGCGTCGCGCGTAGCTGCGCGTTCGAGGGATTGGCGCCGCGTGGAAGTGCCGGGCTGGCTGTGAAGATGCCATCCCGGTCGGTGGCGAGTCGCGCGAATGTGCGCCAACGAGTTCCCTGGAGCCATTGGATCTGCACCTTGCCCGGCAGGCCGGAGGGAGTTCGACCCCAGACGAGCACGTGGTCCCGCGACGTCGTATAGGCGACGAACGGGAAGCGAAAGGCCGATACGGCTGGCTTGGGGGCCGCGCAAGAGATGCCTCCGGTACAGGAGAAGTAGAGCCCGGACTGAAACGGCGAGACGCCCACCGGATCGTCGCTTAGCTGGAACCAGGTGAACACCGAGATTTCGGCGCGCCAAGCGAGGTAAAGCGTTTCCGCGACCCAGCGCTGCTCCAGAT
>DATHNH010000204.1:0-2094 GCA_035486255.1 Solirubrobacteraceae bacterium
GGGTGTGGAAGCCCTTGGGGATGCGAAACTTGCGCGTGAAGCGCACGAGGGTGTGCTCGTCCAGGCTCGCCGTCACGACCTTGCCGCGCAACGCTTCGAGCTGCTCGACTCGATCTGGGCGGAGCTCAAGAGGCACCGGCAGCCGAAGCTGCACCCGGAGCATGCAGGGCCTATCGCCAAGTTTCTGGTCGACCACCCGGGGTGCACGCAGCCTGAGGTGGTCGCGTTCATCGCGAGCGATCTGAAGATCGACGTCGACGTTCAGACGCTTCGTCGCTTCTTCGACACCTACGGCCTCGGCGTCCTGCGGCCCGACCGTGCTGCCCAGGAGCAAGCTCCCGCGCG
Source organism: Solirubrobacteraceae bacterium (assembly GCA_035486255.1). Classification (GTDB taxonomy): domain Bacteria; phylum Actinomycetota; class Thermoleophilia; order Solirubrobacterales; family Solirubrobacteraceae; genus Palsa-744. The sequence continues at coordinate 346 of DATHNH010000204.1, forward strand.
CCCTTTTCGCTGGGGCGCACTCACTTCGGGGGCGCCTTCCTCCTGCTGCCCGCCGCGCTCGCCCTGAGCGCCATCGCCGAGCGCACCTTGGCCAAGGTGCTGGGCAGCGAGGAGAAGGCGCGGCGCCTGGTGCTGTCGCTGTTCTTCCGCGCGGCGCTCGGCATCGAGCGCATCTTCCACTTCGAGACCCTCGACGACGTGGGCTTCGCGATCTTGTCCGGAGGCGATCGGGTCCTGACGCGCACCACGCTCGGAGGGTTGGTCCGCGCCGTCGACACCGAAGCGGTCAAGCAGCTGGTTCTGAGCACCGAGCAGCTCGAAGCGTTGCGCGGCAAGGTCGTGACGGCGAGCCTGGACGAGCACACCCTCGTGCGCTTCACGCGCAAGTTTCGCATCCCCAAGGGCTTCCACACCCTGCGCAACAAGAAGATGCGCGTCGAGAAGGTCTCCTACCTGTTTTGGCCCGCGAGGTGGATGGCCTTGCTTGTGGTCGTCTCACGGGGCAACGTCACGCTCGCCGATCTGGCCGTGCGCGTGCTCGGCGAGTTGGAACGCCTCGTCGAGATCGAGAAGCTGCGACTGATCCTCGATGCCGGCGCCGCCCAGCGCAACGAGGACCTGGTTCGTCTCGATCGGGCGCGCGACGTCGTGTTCCTGATCCGAGCGCCTCGTCGCAAGGGCTACGTCGAGCGATGGAAGCGACTGCCTCGCGAGAGCTTCACGCCGTACCAGGAACCCGGGCGCTACGTCGGGGCAAAGGCCAAGGAGTGCGAGTGGGCCGAGACGACCACCCAGATCAAGGGCATCGACAAGCCGGTCCGTACCCTCGTCTTCCGCGAGCGCGCGCAGCGCGGAAAGGATCGCTGGCACGCGCTGTTCATTCTTCACGACGACACGACGCCGGCCCTCGAGCTGCTGCACGAGTACCGAACGCGCCAGCCTCACGAGCAGTTTCACCGGATCGGCGTGCACGACCTGTGGCTCGACACCTGCCCGAGCGGCTACCCCAAGAGTGGCCGCCCCGACCGGCCCGGCTTCCGTCAAGGGCCGCTGCTGCTGTGCGCGTGGATCATCTCGCTCGTTTGGGATGCGCTCCGCGCCCTCGGCGACTCGCTGCCCAAGCGGTTCCATCACGCGCACCCGCGCACGCTCCGGCGCTGGGTCCTCATGCGCGACGCCGAGCTGATCCTCACCCCGACGCATCTGGTCGTCGTGCTGGAGTCCGCGCGGCGCCGCAGCTCGCTCCGCCCGCTGCTCCGAAACTTCAACGAAGCTGAGGTCGTCCTGCCGTGGCTCGGCGGACGGTGTGTCGTGATGGGCTTCGCCGCCTGCTCGCAGCCGCTGGCAGAGGCGCGGCCTGTGCTTCCGGCAGACGCTCAGCCTGGGCAGACGGCAGACGGCCGGCCTGTGCTGCCGGCTGTGGCGAAAGTCGGTTCTGACAGCGCTGGCGGCCTCCGAAGCGTTTGGTGCTAGCGTCAGGAGGCGCACAAACCCACGACCCATTGACCCAGGAGACGCAAGCAAGCCATGGCAAGAAAGCGACATCTGCCCCCTCCGCCGAAGGCCACGCCAGCGAAGAAGCCACGCATGGCGAAGCACATCCCGCCGGTGACGCAGCCCGTAGAGCTGAACGCATTCGGCAATTCCGCGGTGACCGCGGCGGGCGCCAACCCCAGCATCATCGTGACCCCGCCCGCCGACATCGCAACCCTGAAGGGGACGCAGTTGCCGGCTCTCTCGGCGGCGATT
>DATHNH010000205.1:0-2347 GCA_035486255.1 Solirubrobacteraceae bacterium
CACCGCGAGCCGTACACCGCTCAGATAATTCATCGCCTCGTCGAACGTGAGGCTCCGAGCGTAGCGCAACGTCCCGTAGGCGCGCCACACCTTGTCTTCAATAATATAACCGGCATCACGAAGCAAGAGTCGTCTTGCTTCTTCCTCGCTCGCGATGACTTTTTTCACCACGTCTTGCAACTGGCCAAGCAGTTCGTCTTCGGATTTGCCCAGCGTCGTCTGGTTCGAGATCTGGAAAAAATTGCCGACGACTTCACTGCCCTCGCCGTACAGGCCTCGATACGTGAGGCCCATCTGCTGAAGACTGGCCAGGACTTTCGACATCTCTTTTGTCAACACCAGCCCTGGCAGGTGGATCAAGACCGACGCGCGCATTCCGGTCCCGACGTTGGTCGGGCACGCGGTCAGGAACCCGAACTCCGGGTGGAACGCGAACGCCACCCGGCTTCCCAGCTCCCGATCCAGCTGCTGCACGGCCGCCCAGGCGTTCCTGAGCGCGAATCCCGAGCGCAGCGACTGCAGGCGCAGATGATCCTCTTCATTGATCATGACGCCTACATCGTCGCCGAGAAACAGCGCGGCACCGCTCCGGACCGGGTGCTGCGCGTCCAGGCCCGCGAGCTCCTTGCTGACCAGATGCCGCTCGTGGAGCAATAAGCGGTCGCTCGACGGCAACTCGTCCACTCGGACCAGCACGCCCCGCTTGAGGCTCGGGACTTCCCGTACCGCGTCCCGGACCTGCGCCAGCACCCTCAGCCTCTCGCCGTCCCGCGCCCGGCCGGTGAACGCGAAGCCGTCGACGTTCCGGGCGAGCCGGATCCGTGTGGATAACACGACATCCGAGTGCTCGCCTGACGCATCGAGCCAGCTTACGCCGCCATCCGGCAGCAGCGACAGATCTAGCGCCATCACACCCCCCTATAACGCAAAGCGGGCGCCACGCGCGTCATTCGAGCACCCGCAGCCGATCGCGGATATCCGCGGCGAGCTCGAACTGCTCGGCCTCGATGGCGCGCTTGAGCTGAGCCCGCAGCTCGCCGACCTGCGTCGCCCGCTCCAACTCGTCCCGCCGCGGCGGATCGTACGCGCGCCCGGCATGCCGAGCACTCCCGTGGACCCGTCGCAGGAGGTCCCGGAGCGATGTCTCGAAAGCGGCGTAGCACCGAGGGCAACCGAGTCGGCCGGTGGCGCGAAAGTCGCCGAGCGTCGCCGAGCAGAAGTCGCAGCGTGCTTGGTCGCGAGCGACGCCCGCGGCGAGGGTTGGCGGCTGGTGGAGCGACTGCAGCAGCTTCCCGATCTGTGGCGCCGGCGTGGGCTCCGGCTGAACGCCGCGCTCAGCCGCGCACTTCTCGCAGAGAAAAATCTCCCGTTTCTCGCCCCCGACCACGGACGTGACGGTGAAGATTCCCTCGCGTTCTTTGCAGTTCTCGCAGAGCACTAGGTCACCCCCTCCCGCACGACGGTCGGCACCAACAGCCCACTCTCTAAGAGTAGGACGCGGTGCGCCCGCGCCGCCAGCGACCGATTGTGCGTCACGACAACCATGCCTATCTCCATATCCCGCACGAGCTCGGCGAACAGCTCATGGAGCAATTCGGCGTTCGCGTGGTCCAGGTTTCCGGACGGCTCGTCCGCCAAGATGAGCGCCGGATCGGTCGCCAAAGCCCGGGCGACCGCCGTACGCTGCTGCTCCCCGCCCGACAGTTCCGCCGGACGATGATGCATCCGTCCGCTCAACCCCACGCGGGAGAGGAGCTCCTCGGCCCGCTCTCGCGCCTGGCGAACGGGCGTTCCGGCGATCCGGAGCGGCATCATGACGTTTTCGACCGCCGAAAACTCTTTGAGCAGGTGGTGAAACTGGAACACGAACCCGACGGCCTTGTTGCGCAGGTGCGCGAGCTGCTCGTCGTCTTTCCCGTGAATCGGCTCGCCCGCCAGGATGACGTATCCCTTGGTCGGCGGATCCAACGCGCCCAGGATGTGCAGCAACGTGCTCTTGCCCGCGCCGCTCGAGCCGACGATGGCGACCATCTCGCCGCGGTTGACCGACAGGTCGATCCCGGAAAGGATCGGGAGCAGGCCGCCGTCCCCGCCTCGGTACGTTTTCCACAAGTCGCGCGCTTCGAGGACGGCCACGGGCTACTCGTGATGAATCGCCTCGATGGGCGACAGTCGCGCCGCCTGCCTCGAGGGATAGAGGGTGGCCAGCGCCGCGACACCCAAGCTCGCGACGAGCGTGAGCACGAGGTCCAGTGGCTGTGTGTGGACCGGCATGTGGTCGATGTAGTAGACCCGCTCGTCGATCCGGATCAACTTGTACTTGTCGAGCAAGATCGCCATGACGATA
>DATHNH010000206.1:0-10058 GCA_035486255.1 Solirubrobacteraceae bacterium
GGCTCCAGTTCTCGGTGGAGAAGGCGTAGAGGGTGAGCTCAGAAATGGACAGCGAGGAGGCATCTATGACGCGGGAGATGACGGTGTCGGCAGCGGCTTCGTGCCCCTCAGCTATCGACATACCATGCTGGTCCGCCCACCGCGCAGAGCCGTCGGAGACGATCGCCACGTAGCGTACGGGCGAACCGGAACGCGCTGCCGGCGCGCCGTCACGGCTCGAAATCGCGGGTGGTTCGGGAGACTCTGGTCGCGCGAGCGACTGGGCCGATGTGCAACGTGTCGAGGGATCTTGTGGCACCTTCGTAGGGGAAGCCGCCGCACCAAGGGAGCGATCGAGCAAAGCCTCGCTCGAACCCGCGGCGGATCCGACGTCGCTCGCCGCGGCAGCCTGTGTGTTCGGGGAGAAGGGTGCTGGCGGGTTCCGGTCCCCCGCCGCTGAACCGTCTGTGGGGTGTGCGCTCGGCCCGTTCCGGGACTTCGCGCAAGTTGCCGGGAGCGAGGGCGAAGCACGCGGCTGAACCTCAAGCGCGGAAGCATTTCCATCGCTCGAACTTGGCCGTTTATTCATTGGGGTGATGATGGCTTACCGAGAGTGCGAGCAGGAGCCTGCGAGGACGGAACTTTCTAGAACCTAGAACCGGTACCGAGACGCCGCCGGTCGAGCAGTCAACCGCCGCAGAGCTACGCAACCACGAGGCTAGCGAGAAGATACGTTCCGGCCTAGAAACGTCTGCTCCATCGCCAACTCATTGAAGGCGCCGTCAGTGGGCCCGATGTGTAGGGCAGGGGACGGCTGTCGACGCGAGCGAGCGTTGGCCGTCAGTGAACGAGAAGGACGCGCCGAGGCGGAATCCGCCGCGAGGGCATGAGTCGGGAAGCCCGATGCCGCGCGGGTGGTAGGGAACCAGGCGTCCGTGGACGTGTTCCAGGTAGGTGAGGTTGGCGCCGAGGCTAGCGGAGATGATGACGACAGACGCGTAGGGAGCCCCGGGCAGACTCGGGATCGGGGGGATCGAGAGCTGAAGGCGCCCCGGGAGCAGAATGCCTGTGATCACGATTGAGGCGAACACCGGTTCCGCGCCGTGGGCGAGCACGTCGAGGTGCAGGTAGCCGTCGCTGGACGGGGCGGCGTATATCTGGAGCGTCACGTGCTCGCTGACGGTCTCGGGCCCAAAAGGAACCTCGACGAGCGCCGACCCAGACCCCATCCTCGAGTTCGCCGGACACGCGGCCGTCGTTTCCGAGAGCAGCAGCGCAGCTGAGCAGGACGCGAGGCCGAGCCCGCTCGTGGCAAGACCCAAGGTCCGCGGATAGAAGACTTCGACCGTCTGAAGCGGCGGGGGCACGAGCGCCGGCGGATCGATGTCGACCCTGAAGGACACGCTCGTCGGCGCCCCAAGACGATCAGGCGTAAAGGACGCGTCCATCGTGGCGGGCGGAGAGGTGCCGGGCGAAGCCGCCAGCGAGCGCTGCGGGCGCCCAGCCGCGGCAGCGGTGACGCCGGCGCGTCGGGCAGCCGCAAGGGAAGCAGCCGACACCGGCTTGGTCGCTCGTGGACGCGTACGCGCCTGCGCAGATGAAGGGTGCAGCGCAACCGCGAGCAGCGTGGCGCAGACCTGGAGGACTAGGGTGATCCGCTTCAGTAGCGAAGCGTACCTTCGGTCTGAACAATCAGGGCGTAGGAACGGCGATTGAAGACGCCGTATAGGTGGCCGACGCCGTGTGCGTGCGCGTAGCGGCCGGAGCCACCCGAGATCGACAGCGAGCCCTTGAAACTGGGTGCGGTCGACGTCGGGCTCGACAGACGGCCTGAGCCGTGAGCATTGATCGAACCAGCGTGGGCGTAGATCGTGATCTCGGCCGAGACGGTCGGTGCGCCATCGTAGGTGAAGTGGACGCGTACGCGTCCGGGGATCGTGCCAGAGGCGGAGCCTTCGTCGATGATCAGCGAGCCCGACGCCTTGATGAAGTGCAGGTGACCTTCGTCCTTCGCCGAAAGCGTGCTGGCGGAACGGGCCGCGGGACCGGCGAGCGCTGTGGGGGTCGTGGCGAGAAGCGACCCGAGCACCACCGAAACGACGGCCCGGCGCAGCCAAAGCCTCCGTCGGTGACGGCGCCGACTCAGCCTCGCCGGGCGGCATATCGCGGTGCTCGCACGTGTCTCCTTGAGGCCCTGCATAAACACATTCTATGCCTTATATGGGATGGCGTGCACCGGTCGCGGATCGAAGCTTCAAATGGCGAGCACCAGCTGCCCGCACAGCCTTTGCGGCGCGCCAACCGAGCATGATGCCGAGCGTCGGAAGGATCATCGGGGACAACTCGCCACGAACGGTCCGGACGCTCGGCCGCGCGAACGGGGAGCGTGCACCGGGATGGGTCGTGTAGTAGGCGGCGACGCCGGCGAGGGTCATGGCGTGATGCGCGGCGTGAGGGGCTTTCCACGCGCGTGATGAGGCCTCGCGCGCGAGCGACCCCACAACGTCGGGAAGCTCGAGCTGGTTCTCGAAGAACGACACGAAGCCCGGTTCGCCGCGGGCCGTGTCATCGGTGTGGTCGACGATCGAGTCGAGGACTGTGATGAGCGCCCCAATCGCAAGGTAGGCGTCGTCCAGGCGTCTGGCGTCCTCGGCAGTTGTGTCCGCGTCGGCCGCGAGTGCGATCAGGGCATGGACGGCCAGGACAGAGGACGCGCAGCCGGCTGCGTACGCACGCCAGTCGACACCATCGGAGGCGCGGCGACGGGTGGCCCAACCTTCGAGCTGGGCGACCCCCAGCATGGGGACGGCGTGGATCCGGGACTGGGCTTCGGCGCAGCGTCGTGCCGCGTGGAGCGCGAAGGGACGGACGACGTCGGCGTTTGGAAGCTGGTTCAGGAGCGTCTGGGTCCGTGACGAGAGCGCGCGCAGGTAGGGGCCATCCGCGGGGTCGCCTGCCCCGTCCTGCGCGGCGGCGAGCTTCGGGTCGCGAAGCGCATTGAGGAACGGCCTGAACAGGAGCTCGGAAGCGGCGAGAGGGTCCGAAACGGAAGTGGTCTCGGTCCGTCCGTCCAAGTAGTCGAAGAGGAGCTCGAACGCGACGATCGCCTGGGCGGCAGCGTTACGGTGGGCCGCGGGAGCCAGGGTCGCCAGCGTCGCGGCGACCTCGGCGTTGAACCGCTCGTGGCGAAGCTTCGAGAGGGCGAGAAAGCGAAGCTCGGTGTCGGTGATCGCCGCGGCTGGCGCCTCCCACGCGGCGAGCTCCCGGTGGACGATCAGGGCGACGGTAGGCCAGAAGCGTCCGTTGGCGCGAGCAAGCGCGAGGAGTGCCGTGCTCGACTGGCGCACTCCGCCGTGCTCCGGCGCAGGGAGGCGGCTACGCCCGGTGCCGGGTGCCAAAGGGTAGGTCGACCTAAGGATGGAGCCACGTCCAGGCCGATCTACCGCGTAATCGCGCCGCAAATCGGCAAGGGGGTTAGTCATCGGCCCAAGCGAGGGCAGGAGGCACCCGAGACGCTAGGTAAGTGGGAATGGCCGTGCAAGCGAGAGCGGCGGCGAGGACGAGGGCGAAGACCTCGAGGGGGAGGATCGAACTGCCAGCGGAGGAGACCGGGAAGCCGGTGACGTCGCGGAGATAGGTGTCGATGATGAATTGTCCGTAGTAGCCAAACAGCGCGCCTGTCAAGCATCCAGAGCAGACGATGAGGCTAGATTCGAGGAGCAAGATGCGGCGAAGCCGGGCAGGGGCGGCGCCAGTAAGCCGAAGTGCAGCGAGCGCGCGTCGACGTTGGTAGACCGATGATGCGAGCGCCGCGGCGATCGCAATCACGGCAGCGAGTACCAGGAGGAGCGTGATGAGTCCGAGCTGGGAGAGTCCTTCCGACGTCAGCGAGTCGATCGAGGCTTGGCGGGACGAGGCCGAGAGTACTTCGAGGCTGCTGTTTGGTTCACGAGCAAGAGTTCGGCGGATCGTCGAGATGACCGTCGAAACCGAAGCCCCAGAGGACGGGCGGATTGCGAGCGCGCTCGGAGCATGGGAACCCCACGCGGATGTGAAGTCGGCGGCGGATAGGAAAACAACCCCCGGGGGCCATGCGAGGTTTGTCGTGGTGGCCGCGAGCCGGTAGCTCCGGTTTCCGGCAGGCGTCGGCAGGAGGACCGATTGGCCGATGTGGGCGTGCAGTTCCGAGGCGATCTGCGCCGAGAGGATGACCCAGGAGCCTTCGGCGAGTCGTTGTTCAGCTAGCCGCGCCGTCGAGGAACCCCCGATAGTCTCGGATGCGAGGACGTTGCGGGAAGCGCCGGCGGGTCGCGCGATGACCCACGTCTTGCGCGGTCCCAATGTCATGAACGCGCTGTGGAAGGGCGTCACAGACGCCACGCCCGGTAGCGTGCGAATCCGGGCAGCGCCGGCGTTGGGGAGGAGGTTGCCGGTTGCTTGGCCGTCGTCGGCGCGTTCAGCGACCCAAATGGGGGCGTCGGATGAGTACGCGTGGGCGAAGGAACGGATGCCGGCGAGCAGGTCTTGGCGCGCGCCTCCGAGAGCGACTGAGCCGAAGAGGGCGACGGCGCCGGTTGCAGCAAGCGCGATTGACCGAAGCGTCGTTCCGCGGACGCCTGAGAGCGCGAGCGCGAGGGTGCTCAGACGTGGGGCTCGCTCGGAGATCAGGTGCGCGACGCGGAGAACGAGGGCGAATGCGACCGGCGCGGCAAGGACAGTGGCGATAGCCAGGGCGACGGTTGCGAGAAGCGCGGCGGCAGGAGCGAGCAAATAGAGGAGAGTGGCGGTTGCGAGCATGGCCAGGGCACCGAGGGCGAGACGACGTTGGGCTTCGGCATCAAGCGTGTTGCCAGGGACGCCGGGAGAGACGTAGATGGCGTCCGGTGCTCGACCTCCTCGCAGATCCAGCAGGAGAACCGCGGAGGCCAGGCACGTAATGACGATCCCTGATAGCGCGGCGAGCGCGAGCGTCGAGAGGGGTACCACCGTCCCGTTCGCGAGGGCGAATGCTTGGGTCAGATAGCCGGTCGACTCGTGGAAGACGAAGCGGGATAGGAGATATCCGACCCCGAGTCCGACAGCTGACGCGGCTAGTCCCAGGCAGAGCGCCTGGAATAGGACGAGTTGTACGACTGCCGAGCGGGTTGTCCCGGAGATGCGCAGGTCAGCGATCGCTTGGCGTCGCTCGGGGACGGTGAGCAGGATCGCGTTGAAAGCCAGCAGGAAGCCGAGCATCGCTCCGATGACAGCGAAGAGGTCGGAGGCCTCAGCGCTAGGGCGGAGCGCTTGCTTCAGGAGGATGAGATCTTCTTCTGAGCTGTCCGCGATCAGTCGACCGTCTGCGATGCGTTGCAGATCACGAAGCACGGCGGTGTGCTGGCCGGGCTTGCTCTGGACGAGGATTCGGGTGACGCGGTGTGCAGAGAGCAGCAGCGCCTGCATGGTCGAGAGGGACATCACCCCAACCCGGTCTGACGCGAGGGCACCCACTGCTTCGGGGCCGAGAATCGAGGAGACCGGCACTCGACTTGCCGTACCGTCGAGGAGCAGCCGGACTTCATGGTGGCCAGTGCCCGTCAGGCCGAGCGCGCGGGCGCTGTCGGCGGAGAGGCCGATCGAGCCCGGGGAGAGTGCGTTGAGAGGGAGAGTGTGGGCAAGGCCGTTCAGGACGGCGAGGGCCGTGTCGGTTCCGGCGACGGAGACGCTCGCCGTACGACCGTTGGCGGATTCGATGCGCAGCGAGCGTTCTAGGAGGGGGGCTGCCTGTTTGACGCCGGCGATCGCTTCGACCTGCCGAAGCAGAGATTCCGGGAAGCCCGCTGGCGAGCGCGAGCGCAGCTGGAGGTCGGCGGGTCCGATGACGGCGCGTAGGACTCGCTTGTTTGCGCCGACGATGCTGTCCTGCGATACGACGGCGGCGAGGACTAGGGCGACGGCGACAGCGATGCCGACGCCGGCGAGCAGCTCCTGGGTGCCGTGGGCGCGGAGCCGGCGCCTGTAGAAGTAGACGAGGGTGGGGAGTGGCAGGAGCCGTCGAACGCGCAAGCGGCTCGGTGATTTCGTCGTGCTCATCGTTGGTGCGAAATCGTCGGCTTGCAGCGGATCGTTCATGCGCTGTCGGAGATCGGCTGCGGGGCTGACCGAGGATCGTCTGGGTCGGGCTCGGGGAGGAGCTGACCATCGCGCAGCTGACGGATCCGGTCGGCCGCGGCCGCGGCCTCGGCGTCGTGGGTGACGAGGAGGACGGAGGCGGACTGTTCCTGGGATATCGAGTGAAGGAGCGAGACGATCTCGCGGGATCGCTCGGAGTCGAGGTTGGCCGTGGGCTCGTCCGCGAGGATCAGCCGCGGGGCGCCGGCGAGAGCGCGGGCGATCGCCACGCGTTGACGCTCGCCGGCCGAGAGCTCCTCGGGAGTGCGGTTGGCGTGGCTTGAGAGGCCGACGCGGTCGAGCCAATGGGACGCCTGTGAGCGCGCTTGGTGGAGAGACATCCCGCCGAGCAGGAGCTTCGTTGTGGCGTTCTCGAGCGCGGAGACGCGGGGCATCAGGTGGGCTTGTTGGGCGACCAGGCCGATGGAGCCGAGCCGATATTGGGCAGCTTCGGTCGTGCCCATCAGGGCAAGGTCGGAGCCGTCGAAAAGGACGGTGCCTTCGTCGGCGGAGACGGCGCCGGCGGCGAGGAGCAGGAGGGTGGTCTTGCCCGATCCGCTCGGACCTTGGAGCGCGAGCATCTGGCCTCCAGGCAGAGTGAGTGTGACGCCGTCGACGGCGCGGACCTCTTCGCCGCCGGCGTGGTAGTGCTTCACGACCTGCTTGAGCTCGAGCATCTGGGGATGATGCTTCTAGATGCTCCGACGCAGAGCCACGACTGGGGCGAGGTCTGGGGCGTCGGGGCCGCGAAGCTTGCCGTCGCTGAGCGTGAATGCGCGATGAGCACCGGCAAGCTCGGTGGGCTCTGAGGTGCTGGAGAGCACGGAGAACCCATGGGCTGGGAGCTTGCGGAGGAGCGTGAGGATCGGATCCCGCTCGGAGAGCGGAACGGAGGCGGTGGGCTCATCGAGGATGAGGAGTGAGGGTGAGAGCACTAGGGCCCGCGCGATCGCGACACGGATGGCCTCTCCGGGGGAGAGTTCGCCGACGAGGAGCCCCGAGGAGTCCTGTGCATCTACGAGGGCGAGGCCACCCCTGGCCTGCTCGCGGGCGTCGGAGACCGATACGCCGCGCGCGAGCAGCGGCGTGGAGATTTGCTCGAGGACGCCTTGCTCTTCGGCGGCGCGAAGTAGGGGGAGTACGAAGCCGATTCCGGCCCCGAGTGAATTCAGCCCGTTCAGGTCTTGGCCGTTGAACAGGACGCGCCCGGAATCGGGCGGCTGGATACCGGCGGCGATGCGCAGGAGCGTGGTTCGTCCGGATCGACGTGGGCCGTAGACGACGGCGAGCTCGCCTGGCGTGATCTCGAGGGAGACCTCGTCGAGGACGATGCGCTCGCGGCGCCGATCGCGGTGGCGCTTGCTGACGCTCTGGAGGGCCAGCACGCTCATGTTGAGGGGCTACTCGATCCCAGTGCTGACTGGAGCGAGCGCGAGAAGCTGGGCTCGCGCGTACTGAACCCAGCGAAGCCGGGCAGCGAGCGCGAGCCGGGTGTCTTCGGCTATCAGACGCGCGACCATTCTCGTGGTGCCTGGCCCCTCATCTGAGCCGACGGGAGGCGCGTCGGCAAGTTCAGAGATGCACGAGCGCTCGTAGGCGTCGAGTGCAGCGAGCGCCTGCCCGGGCGTTCTGGCCATTGCGCCTAGCTGGGCAATGAGGACGCGCTGGCGACGGCGCTCGTCGCCGAGCTGGGACACGACCCACTCGCTGTGGAGGGCAATGCCTTCACGGGTCGCTACGTATCGGCGGCGAGAGCGAGCGCGCTCGTTGGATCCGGGCGCGGGAGCGACTAGCTCGCGATCCTTGAGGGCCGCGAGGGCGATGTAGATGTGGGAGACGGCAGATATGGAGAGCGCCCCGTCGTACGTGCGCTGGAAACGGCGTGCCAGCTCATACGCATAGGAAGGGCGTTCGATGATGAGGCCGAGGAGGGCCCAGTTGACGGGCGACTGCATCGGAGAAGCCGGACGGGCCCGGCCGCCAGTCGTCCCGATTGCAGCAGCACCTACTCCCATGCGCGGAGGGTACCTCATCAGGGCGACAAATGGAGCCCCTCGTGTCCACGCATAAACACGGGCGTGGAGTTTCGTCAGGCCAAGAGCGGACCGACGGCGGGAAGGTCAGGGAAAGTGGGAGCTCCACGCGTAGGATGCTGAGGCGCGCCTAGCCCTTGGCGTCCGGTCGCGGGCCGGAGGGACACGTGCCGATGGAGCGCGGTCTCGCGACCTCGAGTCTGGAAGCGGGGAGACAAGACGTTTCGCGATGTCGATTCCTCGTCGCGAGACGAATGGGCGCCGCCGCATAAGGACTCTGACGCCGTTTATACGCGTGGGTCAGGACGTACAAACCCCCTGACATTGACGCCTTCTGGTGGTGTATGTACTGTAGCGACTATCGTTTATCCAGGATGGAGCTGGTGGGGGAACGGCTTGCGCCGGATCGAACAAATCGGGTGTAGAGAGCAGCGAGGCGGACTCGGTGATGGAGAGGAACGAATGGCACGATCGGATAGCGGACCTGGAAGCGGCGCTTGCTCGTCGTGAGGGGGTTGAGCCAGCCGCTGGGCTCGACTGCGGGCGACCTACGCGACGATGTCTCGCACAAGGGCGGTCTACGCCGTACGCGACGAGTCGATGCAACCTGCGAGCCGACGCCGTGAAGCGGCGTCACTGCCCCGTCTGCACCGGTACGAGAGGCGGACGACGTAGGCACGGTGGGTCCTGACCGGATGCCGGCGGGAGGTGCATTTGCAGCCATCGAGGCAGACGGAGTCGTCCTGATCGCTGGCGGGAAGGACAAGCCGGCGTCACCCGCGACGGAGCCGTCCACGGAGAGCCTGATCGAGATCCAGCGGGCGAGATTGGTGGGCGCTGCCACCGAGGTTCTCGAATTGAGCGGCTATGGGCGCTTCACGGTCACCGAGATCGTGGCACGCGCGCGAGTGTCGAGGAAGACCTTTTATGACGTCTTCAAGAACAGCGAGGACTGCTTCTGCGCGGTCGTGGATCACTTGATCGGAGACGCGGCCGCGTCGGTCCAGGAGGCGTACGCGGGAGCAGGGGCGTGGCCGGACAGACTTCGCAAGGCGATGAGAGAGTTCCTGAGGCTCGTCGACGAGCATCCGGGATCAGCGCAGATATGTCTTGTTGAGGTCCTTGCGAGCAAACAGGCGACCCTGCGCTGCAGGGCTCCGGTTCTTGAGCAGCTGGCGTACGCCGTCTCAGAAGGAGGTGCGACTGATACCGAGTTGGCACCGGGTCTGGCCGAGCTTGCGGCGCAGGTGGTTGTGGGCGGTGTTGCCGGGATGCTGCACGATCGTCTAGCTCGCGGAGACCGAGAGCCGGTGGAGGATCTGCTGGGGCCGGCGATGTATCTGCTGCTGCTTCCCTATCGAGGTCGCGAGGAGGCGGAGGCCGAGCTCGTGAAGTCCGAGAGGAATGCTGTTCATGGAAAATCGGCACGGCGATCGCGCGATCCGCGGGAGGACCCGTTGGGCAACCTCGAGATCCGGTTGACATATCGGACTCTGCGGGTGCTGGCGGCGATCCACACGACCCCGGGAGCCAGTAACCGTGAGGTGGCGCACGGCGCGGGGATAGTCGACGCCGGGCAGATCTCGAAGCTCCTGAACAGGCTACGCAAGGCGGCACTGGTGGAGAACCAGGGGATTGGGCAGCTTCGGGGTGGCGCAAATGCCTGGCATCTGACGGGGCGGGGCAAGCAACTTCTGCGTGCGTCTTATCCGAGCAGTCGGCTCGTGACTAGCGCACGTGCGACCTCATGAGCGGCGGCTGCCACCCGTAAGGCCTCGCGGTGATTGTGATTACGGCTGTTCGGCTGACGGGTGGTGAGGGACACGAGCATATCTCGGCTGTGATGTGGCGGAGCGGCGCAACGATCGGCGCGGTGGCGCCTCAGGGTGCGATCAT
>DATHNH010000207.1:0-7191 GCA_035486255.1 Solirubrobacteraceae bacterium
GTGGTGGCGTGACTCGGTGGTCCAGGTGCTGCAGGAGAGCGCCAACGAGTTGGACGCCTCACCCGAGGCCCTCTCGCAGGCGGTGACGATCGTGCAGCTGAGCCTCGAGTTCAGCCTCGTGAAGATGTCCAAGTGCTTCGACGCCGAGCGCGAGCGAACCGACGCGGAGCTCTCGCGACGGGAGGAGGAGCTCTCGTTCATGGCGACCCACGACGCGCTGACTGGACTGCCGAACCGGACGCTGATCCGCGACCGCCTGGAGCAGATGCTCGCCCGCAGCACGCGCGCCGGCGGGCAGGTCGCGGCGCTCTTCATCGACATCGACAACTTCAAGGCGGTCAACGACACTCTCGGCCATGAGACCGGCGACCAGCTCCTGCAAGCGGTCGCCGCAAGACTCGACGGCGTGCTTCGTGGCTCCGATGCACTGGGGCGCCTCGGCGGCGACGAGTTCGTTGTGATCTGTGAGGAGCTCACGCCCACGGCGGGCCCTGAGCTGATCGCCGAGCGCGTGCTCGACGCCCTCAGGCCGCCATTCGGGCTCGGTCCGGGCGAGGAGACCCGCTTCACCGTCGGGGCCAGCATTGGGATCGCGCTGGCCGGGCAAAGCACAGCACCGGAGCTACTGCGCGAGGCGGACATCGCGATGTACCGCGCCAAGTGGGACGGCAAGAACCGCTACGCAGTCTTCGAGACGAGCATGCAGGACACGATTCAACAGCGCGCCGAGCTCGAGATGGACCTCCGCGATGCCCTCGTGCGCAACCAGTTCATTCTCGCCTACCAACCGACCCTCGCGCTCACTGACATGAGCACCACGGGCGTGGAGGCCCTGATCCGATGGGAGCACCCCACCCGTGGGACCCTCTTACCCGATGACTTCATCCCCCTTGCCGAGGAGACCGGCCTCATCACGGAGATCGGGAAGTGGGTGCTGCAGAAAGCTTGCTCGCAAGGCGCGGCGTGGCGCAAGCGCGGATATGAGATCGGCATGGCGGTCAACGTCTCGGCGCGCCAGCTCGACAGCGACCAGTTGATAGCCGACATCGAAGAAGCGCTCGCAGCGAGCCGCCTGGACCCGGAGGCGCTGACAATCGAGATCACCGAGACCACGCTGATGCGTAACGTCGAGGAAACCGCCCGCCGGCTCACCGCCATCAAGCAGCTCGGCGTCCGCATCGCCATCGACGACTTCGGCACCGGCTATTCATCGCTCGCACACCTCCAGCGGTTCCCGGTCGATGCGCTGAAGATCGACCGCTCGTTCATCGCTGGCCTCAGCGAGAACAAGGAGGGAGAGACGCTGATCCACACACTTGTACAACTCGGAAAGGCCCTTTCGATCGAGACGCTGGCTGAGGGCATCGAACAAGAACAGCAGCTCTCTACGCTCCGACAAGAGGACTGCGACAGCGGCCAAGGCTTCCTGTTCGCGCGCCCCCTCGACGTGGCCGCGACCGAAGCGTTCATGGACAGCTCGCTCAAGGGCAAGACCGTCTCGCCTCGCTAGGGGCGTGCCAGCCTTACGGCGCGAAGCAGACGCCAGTCGAGACAGTCGCACTCAACACTCACACCGCGCGAACCACTGCCAGTCAGCGCGTTGGGAGCTGACCGGCTACGCCCACGGGGCGCTTCTCAGGAGCGAGCTCTGCCTCTTGCGCAGGCGCTCCCGTGGAGGCTGTAGACCGCGAACCCACCGCGGGTCCTCGGCGCGACCCCGAGCGGACGGAGGATGGCCTCCCAATCACCGCGAGTGTGCGTGCGAAGGATCACCACCGACGTGTGGGTTAGGGCGATGAACGCGCAGAGGCGCTTCTTGAGCTCACGGCGGGGAGGGCTGCCGTAGAGTTCTCGGATGATCGAGCGACCTTGGTATTCGCGGGGAAGGGCCCACCCGACGTAGCCGCCGGCGAGCCGAAAGGCGAAGTCAGCCTGCACTTGCCAGTACATCGAGTTGCCGTTGATTCCGAACGGAAGCGCCAGCACGGTGCTGCCCTTCGGGACGTAGTGGGCCAGCGCCGGACTCGAAAGCAGCGGCGGCCTGTCGACGGGCGTCGCCCACAGACCACCGCTCAGGTTTGGCAGCAGGCTCACCATGACGACCGCCGCCGCCAGCCACCGCGCGGGCCGCGACGTGGGGCGATCGAGCCACAACGCGACGCAGACCGCGGCGGCGAGGGACACATACACGACGAATCTCCCCGGCAGGGCATGTGTGATGAAAGGGAGTTCGCCGATGACCCCCCACGGCAAGCCGAGCGTGGTCGTTTCTCCCGCCAGCCTCAGGAGACCGCCGAGACTGAGAACGGCGGCCGCGAGCATGAACAGAGCGAGAAACCGGACCAGTCTGCGTTTCCTGCACTCGAAGAAAGACAAGAACAGGACGACCAGGAGCGCCGCACCCATGTAGGCAAGGTCTTCCGGCACGTTCGGCACGAAATGGGCCGGCCCGTAATGCAGCCACGTGGCCCGGGTGGGCTCCACGAAGTTCGCGAGATCCGCCCCGGCGTTCACCCCCGTTTGTTCTCCGAGGGGACTGCTGGTCGTCAGGGCGTACCACAGGTAGGGAACGCCGAGGGCGAGGGCAACCCCGACGGCGGCCGCGGCCTCCCGCCCGGTGCGAAACGCCATTCGTCGCTGCGCCCGGTCGCCTGTGATCAAGGCGACGATCACCGCGAGGGCGCCGAAGAAGACCGCCGACGCGAACGTCTCGGTCGAGATCCACAGCTGTGCCCCGAGCACCACGCCGAGGGCGAGGATGAAGCGGGTGCGGGAGATACGGCCGCGAGCCCTTCGCAGCGCGAGCAGCGCGGCGATCGGCAGCAGGCCGACCAGCGCGAGGTTCAGGTGGTTGATCGTGACGCCGGCCTCGTAGCTCCCGAACCCGAACAGGAGCCCGCCGGCTATCGCGGAGCTCGCCCGCGCGGTCAGATCTCGGCAGAGAAGGTAGGCCCCCCAGGCCGCGCCGGCGGGCGCCAGGATCGCGAGCAGGTTGTACGTCACGATCGGCCCCCACAGTTGAGTCAGGGGAGCGAGAACGACAGCCGGGCCGAGGATGCTCGCCGCCCAGGTCAGGTTGTAGCCGCCGGGCGCATAGACCTCGTGGGTCACGAACGGGTTCTGCAGGTGAAAGACGGCGTGCGCCCCCCACGCCAGAAACCACACGTAGGCGCTCTGGTCGCGCCCATAGAACGCCGGGTGGGCGCCGAACCCGACGACGCTGTGATCGATGTCCCCCAGCGCCTTGCGGCCGAAGATCAGGGCGGACAGCAGGACGTAGCCCAGGAGCGTGGCAAGGCTGACCGTCAGCGGGCGGGGCTTGGCGGCCCTGAACATCCGCGCCGAGGTGGACCGTGGCGGTGTCCCCTCGACGGCGAGAGGCGCCTCGTCGGCGGCCCGTGCGCTCATCGGAGCACGTCGGTGGCGGACGGGTCCACGTCGTCGAGGCGCGGCTGTCCCATCGAAATCATGATGCCGGTTCCCGACCGTCGTGATGCCCGCGAGGAATCGGGAGAGCCTACGGGGGGACTCGCCCCAACGCGTCGAGCGGCGGGCCGATGCGGCGCGGTTGAGCTAGCGGATTACGCACCTGCTTGGGGCGCTGGACGCGCGCCCCGACGCTGCGGCCTAACCTGTACCCGGTGCCGATCCGGTGGTTCTCAGGACGCCGCGCGACGAGGGAGCCGAGGTCCTGATCGACCACCCGCGCGTTGATCTAGTTCCACGCCCTTCGGCGGTGACTGTGTCGCCGCTGGCCGCCATGCGGTAGCGAACGCCCCCCGCTGAGAGAGCCCGCGCTAGCCTGGCGCGGTGCCCGATAAGGATCGGCGTTCAAGGGCGGATGCAGCGGAGAGCAACGGGGCTGCTACCACCGGCCACGAAGGGATCGACTGGCCGTTGGGTCAGGCGTCGGACGTCGAGTGGATCACTGCCGGAACGACGACGGGACTGGAGATCACCTCGGGGATCCCTCCCGTGTTCGACGCCTACGCGACGCTGGTGCTGCCCGAGCCTGGCGATCACGACGGGCAGCAGCGACACGATCGTGCCGTGATCGAGGTGCTTACGGCGCATTCGGGTGAGCCGCCGTGGTGGCTCGGCTACCTGGAGACCGGCCAATCCGACGTCGTGTTTCCCGACGCGCCGCGCGTGGGCGTCTATCACGCCGACTGGCGCTATGTGCTGGTGCAGGCGGGGCCCGGCCAGGCGCTCGCTTGGCGCGAGCCGGACCACTGGAAGGGCCATCTCCCCGATCTGATCTTCCCTCGCGACCGGTCGTGGCTGTTCTCCACGCTATGGGATGACGACTGGAGCTGTCTCGGAGGGCCGAAGCGGCTCATCGACGGCGTCCTCGCCAACCCAGAGCTTGGGCCCCGCGCTCGTGCAGTCGCGCTCGGCGATGACGCCACCCCGCCGGGACACATCGCGTTCTAGAAGAGCGGCGAGGGGTGCGCGCGTGGTGGCGAGCCTCGGTACCGATCGGGGTCGCTTGTGTGGCAGTCCGCTCCGCGGAGGCGAGCGGCGCTCCCAATGCGACGCCAGCCGTGAACGGCTCGCGGCCTATGAGGCGGGCTCGATCTCGTTGGCTTCGAAGATCAGTTCGACGGCGCCTGCGCCGTCACCGAAGCGGACCGCGTAGACCGTCGCCCCCGGATCGTGCGCAGCCGCCGCGATTGCAGGGAACAGGTTGGGGCCTGGCGCATCGCCAAGCACCCTGACCTCCGTGATCGCGCCGACGCGCCCGGGCGCGCCAACTTCCTGCACCCGCTCACCCTCACTGTACGCGGCCACGTATGAGAGGGTAGCCGCACGGCATCCCGTCACATCTCCGCTTCGCGGCCGAACGCGGCGTGGTCGATGAACAGCGGGTCCTGATCTGCGCGGCGGTCGTTGACCGCCAGGCGCAGGTTGCAGACCGGTTCGCCGTCGGGCAGCTCGCGCAGCTCGGGGTCGCGCGGGAGCTGCCCGACGAGCACGACCTGGTTGACGTTCGGCGCTGCGGGCATACGTGCCTCGTCGTGGAGATTCGACGCACCGCCTCGCGGTATGTGCGAGCTTCGGTCTGGGCTCCCCTTCTTCCGACGAGGCGCTCACATGCGGCCAGCCGGCGCGTTGAATCCGGCGGGTTGCGTAGCGGCCGATCCGCACGATCTCTCGGTCCCGGCTGGTGTGCACACCGGCCCACTACGACCGGGCGCAGGACAGGCCCGCTACGGCTTTTGGTCGGCGACGCCGCATCCGGCCGGCTCAAGTAGTGCCGACGGGACACCGAAATAGTGACGAGCGCCTAGGTGGCGCCCGCAACGTACCTATGCCCAGACGGTGTCCCAGCCTGTCGCGCTACCTCGCCGCTGCGAGTGCGGGACTGCTTGCGCTGTCGGGAGTCGGGTGTGGTTCGGCAGTCGATCAGCACCCAGCCGAACTGTCTGCCCCAGCGCAACACCCACTGCCGGCCATTTCACCGAGCGTCGCGCGTCGGGCACTGGCCGAGATACGCGTTCCCAGGCCGTTCCTCGCCGTCAAAAGATGTCCCGGAGCCAGTCACAGCGCGCTATCCGTGTGCTTCAGGCGACTGCCCTCCGTCGTGCTGACCGCGAGGTTCGTGTCGGCGCTAGCTCGGCAATTGGAGCTCGTCCCGATAGCCGGCAGCCTGCAGTGCCGCTCGCTCACGCGGCCTCCGCGACAGCGGCTCCAGCTTCAGGCGTGCTCGCTCGTCGCGAAAAGGGGACAGGCGACAGTAAACCTGTCCGTCAGTTCGCTTGTACGCGCAGGCCCGAGCGGAATCGCTGGGAGCCGTGCGACGCTTCCCGACGTGCCTCAGGGGACGACGCTCGACCTCACGGCTCTTGGTGTGACGGCAAGCTAGCCCCGTCAGACACCGAATGCTTTTGCAGCCACACTAAGCAGGGTCTTTACGATCGCGGCCGGCGTTGCGTCAAAACTGAGCTGCCAAAGTGGCGCGACGCTCGAGTAGATTTTTCCGTAAATTTTCTTCTTATACTCTTCGTACGCCACATAGTCTTTAGCCTGAAGCGAGGGGTCGGCTGCCAAGTCGTAAAGCTTGACGTACTCGCGGTACTGGGCAAGATCCTCGAAGATTTCAACGGCCGGCCCACTCAGCTTGCCGAGGCGCCGGTTGACACGCGCCAACGCATGGCTGAATTCGTGTGCAAATCGCTGTTCGGCCGGTGTCGTTTCGTATTCACCCGTCGGATCGCTGCGTCCGATCGGATCATCTCCTGCGTAGCTATACCACGTTAAAGTGCTTTCGTTTTTGGGGTCGACCACTAGGAACTGTGCGGTCGCGGGATCGTAGTAGCGCGCTCTCAGGTAAATCAGTCCCGTATCTGGGTCCGTGTATTGCCCGTCATACCCGAGGGCTGAGCTTGCGGTGCCCGACGCTGCCACTCCCCGACCGTAGGCGTCGTACGTTTTGGCGCCTGCCACTTCACCTGTTGGAGATGTGATCAGACGCGTGCTGCCTTGCGCGTCGTGGTGCAGGTACCTAAGGGTCGCTCCAGCAATTTCCTCAATCGGCTCCCCTTCGACGCCGTAGACATACGTGTAAGTTCCATCGCTCAGCTGCAGCGGCACTGACGAGGTGGAGTCCCACAGGTCATACGTCCCCGCCCTGCCGTCGATGGACTGGGACATGCGCAGCCCGTCGCCGTTGTAGGCGTAGCTGTCTTCAAAGCCCCCAGACTTCGACGCGACGGTCATCACGCCAGCTTGGTTGTATTCGTAGGTCGTGCTCGAACCGGCGGTCGGGGTGAGTTTGGTTCGCTCGCCGAGTTCATTGTAAGAGTAGCCCGTGCCCGTCCCGAGTCTTTCCAGCTCGTCCGCTGCGTCGTATGTCGCGGCTTCGCCGGCGATCGTCGTCGGGTTGGTCGCTGAGTCGTATTTGTAGGCGAGCCCTATCCCTTTGGTGAGCCGGCTGTTTTCGTCGTAGCTGTAGGCGAGGCTTTCTGCGCCGGGGAGGCCTTTGTCTTTCGCTTTCGTGATCTGGTTGTTTTTGTTGCGCGTATATTCGATGCTCGCGAGCGCAGTTGCTCCTTTTGCGAAGGTGGCTTCGCTCATCGCGTCGGCTTCGTTGTAGGCGTAGGTGTCCTTGTTGCTGGTAGCTTCGGGGAAGGTGATTGTCGTGTTGTTGCTGTCGGCGTCGTAGCCGAAGGCTGTGGTGCGTGATTCCCA
>DATHNH010000208.1:0-3982 GCA_035486255.1 Solirubrobacteraceae bacterium
GAGGGCACGATCGCCCCACGCGTGAGTAGCGCCGCCTCGGGCACGCGCCCACAACCGCACACGGGCAGATCGGGCGGGCAGATGCAACCCCGAGCCCGCTCGGCGAAGAAGCGCTTCACACGCCTGTCCTCGAGCGAGTGAAAGGAGACCGCGGCAAGCACACCGCCCTCGCGCAACAGACCCCAGGCAAGCGGCAACGCCTCGTCCAGCTGTCCCAGCTCGTCGTTGACGGCGATTCGCAGCGCCTGGAAGGTGCGCTTGGCGGGGTGTCCGGAGGCAAAGCGGGCGGGCGTGGGAATCGCGGCGCTGATGACCTCCACAAGCGCAAGCGTCGTCTCGATCGGAGACTGCGCACGACGACGCACGATCGCGCGGGCGATCTGAGAGGCGTGGCGCTCCTCGCCGAACTCGCGCAAGATCCCCGCCAGTCGGCGCTCGTCCCAGGTGGCGACGATCTCGCCTGCAGTGAGCTCTTGGCGTGGATCCATGCGCATGTCCAGCGGTGCGTCGTAGGAATAGGAGAAGCCGCGCTCGCGCGTGTCGATCTGCATCGAGGACATGCCCAGATCGAAGTAGACGGCGTCGGCGAAGAGCCCCTCTTCGGCCAGCATCTCGAGCCCATCGGCATAGTCACCGCGGATGAAGCGTGCCGAGCAGGGGATCTCCTGCACCAGCTCGAGGAAGCGCTCCTCGGCAAGTGGGTCGCGATCGATGGCGACGAGCGTCCCCCGCGAGCCCAGTCGCTGGGCGACGCGGGCCGCATGCCCGCCACCGCCGAACGTGCAATCGATCGCGATCTGTCCGGGACGCGGATCGAGCAGCTCGAGCAGCTCCTCGGCGAGCACCGGGATGTGAATCGCGGTCATGTCAAGCAGGATGGTCAACGCGCGCGGTGATTTCTGCGACGCTGCCCAGCAGCGCCGGTCGATGTTCGTCCCAGCTGGCCCTGTCCCACAGCTCCAAGCGGTCGCCGGCCCCCACCACGACGACCTCCTTGCTGAGCTTGGCGTGCTCTCCGAGGAAGCCGGGCACCATGATGCGGCCGGCCGCGTCGAGCTCGGCATCGTGCGAGCTCCCGTAGAAGAAGCGCTCGAGCTCCGTCAGGCGCGAGGAGAGCGGCGGCAGCTCGGCAAGCGAGCGCTCGGTGTAGCGCTCGTACTCCTGCGGACGCCATACCCCGACATATGGCTTGGGGTCGACGGGCATCGCCAGGACCACCCCCTCCGAGAGCGTGGCGCGATAGCGCGCCGGAACCGTGAGCCGGTTCTTCGCGTCGAGCGTGTGGTCGAAGGTGCCGCGGAAAGCCACTTGGGAGGGTCCAATCAAGTAGATCGAGCCGCGGTGGAGGAGTGGGAGGAGCTCCTCCACCACGGCTCGTTGCCGCGAACTTACCCCACTTTCCCCCACAATGCAACCCTAATTGCACATTTTCTCCCACATTGCATGCCCCAAGACCCAAAAACGCACAAAAAGGCCTGCTCAGCCCTGGTTTTGCCGGCAGAAAGAGATGCCTACCTCTGCTCGGTGGAGTGCATGCGAGCGTGCACTGGCAGCGCGTGTAACGTTCGTTGCAGATCTCTGACCAGAGTCCTTCGCCCAGAGAAAGGAACGCGTTGCCCACCGTCACGACCGCCTCGCTCAGTAGCCTCCGCTCGCAAATCACACAGTCGGTCCTCCTTAGATTCCCCGGGCGTGTGCTCCGCCCCGTCGCTTTCGCACTGGTGGCGCTCACAACCGCCACCGCTGTGGGAGGATGTGGCGGGTCGTCGGGCTCCAGCGGCGTCCCGGCCAGCGTCGTGCCGGCCTCCGTACCTTTGTATGCGAGCGTGCAGGTCAAGCCAAGCGGCGGAGCCGGCGGCAACGCGTCGACGGCCGCAAAGAAGCTCACGCACCTGGCCGAGCCGTACGGCAGCCTTGCGCAGGCGCTGCTCTCGAGCGAAGGCAGCCATGTCGAATTCAAACACGACATCGAACCGTGGGTCGGTCAGGAAGCCGGGGTATTCATCACCTCGCTCGACACAAGCAAGCTTCCGCAGAGCGCAAGCTCTGCCCAGGCGCTGCTCGAAGGCGGCTTGACGAGCGCCGCCTCCTCACTCGGAGCCGGGACATTCGGCGCCAGTGGCACCCGGGGAGCGATCGTGCTGGAGACCTCCGATGTCGGCAAGGCCCGCTCGTTTCTGGAACAGCGCGCCCACGAGCAGCAGGCGCATGCCGCGAGCTACCGGGGAATCACCTATCAGGTGTCCGCGAATGGCACCGCCGAGGGGATCGTCAAGGACTTCGCCGTGATCGGCAGTGAATCGGGGCTGAAGGAAGTGATCGACACCTCGCTCGGGGCCACGCCCGTGACGAGCGCGTCCAGCTATGTCAAGCCACCTGACGATGCGATCGCCAGCGCCTATGCCCGGCCCGAAGCGCTGCTCGAGGCAGTTCACGGTTCGAGCGGGGTAGCAGGCCAGGGCGTCTCGCTGCTGGGCCAGCTGTTTGCCGGCGCACAGACCGCATCCCTGTCGGTGACGCCGAGCGCCAACACGATCTCGATACAGGGTGAAATCCACTCGACAAACGATTCCGCACCGCTATTCGGCCAAGATGGCGCAAAGGCGCTCGGCGAGCTGCCCGGTAGCGCATGGCTCGCTGCCAGCGTGGGCAATGTCGGTGCCAACCTCCCCCGCGCGCTTGCTCTATTGCACGGCGTCGCTTCGTTCGGCGCCTCGACCGTCTTCTCCTCGCTTGGCGGACCGAGCATCGAAAAGCTCTTTACGGCAATCGACTCGCCGAACGCCAAACTGCAGCAGGACTTCGCCGGCTGGGCGGGCTCCGGGGGGATGTTCGTGAGTGGCACAGGCTTGTTCAACCTGCAGGCAGCGCTTGTGATCACCTCCAACGACCCCAGCGCCTCACGTGCCGCGGTCGGCGAGCTAGCCAGCCTGTTGCGACGCGCTGGAGCGATCGTGAGCAACACTTCGATCGCGGGCGCCGACGCGGCTGTCAGTGTCAAGTTGCAGGGCTTCCCAGCGGTTATCTACGTCGCCGACGGCGAAGGCAAGTTCGTGCTCGGACTCGGGCAGTCGTCGGTCCAAGGCGCACTGAGCCCCTCGAGCACGCTCTCGACCTCGCCCTCGTACGCCAGCGCCACATCCGCGCTCGGCGGCGGCATCGAACCGAGCATAATCGTCGAATTCCCGACGCTGCTCGGCTTCCTCGAAGGGGTTGGGCTCACGCAGAGCCCGGGCGTCTCGAGCCTCGTCCCCTATTTCAAGTCGCTTGGCACGCTGACCGCCGGGTCCACGAGCTCGGGTGGCGTCGAACACTTCCGATTGGTACTCGGGCTTGCTTGAGATCTTGCCGAGCAAGGCAGGTCGAACCACCGCGCGCATGCTCAGCGAGCCCTGCCGCTCGGCGCCGCGCGGCCGATGGCCGGTGCGACGCCGTCAGGCCCGGTGCGACGCGTCAGGCCGGCGCGCCGCTGAGCGGGGTGGGCGCAGCACCGTCGCGTACACGCACGGGGCGGTTCTCTGTCTCGATGATCACCCGACAAGGGCGCTTGCTGAGCAGGTAGGTGGCAGTTGGACCAATCCTTTGCTCGCCGACCGGCGCGTGGATCGTCGACCAGTAGATGACATCCGCATCGACGCGCTGGGCCTCTTCGACCAGCGCCGCGCCGGGATTGCGTGTACGAATCAGCCCAGTGCGAATCTTGATGTTCGAGCGCCGCGCCTTGATGCGAGCGCTCTCCAGCGCCGAGCGACCCTCCGCCTCCTCGGTCTCGAGGCCCGACTCGAGCGATAGCTGACTGGGCACAGGCAGTACGAACACCGCGTACACGACGCCCTCCTCGCCAATCAGCTTCGCCGCGCTCGACAGCGCGCTGGCGCTGACGTCACCGCCGAAGATGGGCACAAGCGCGGTGCGATAGCCGAGCGCCTCGAAGTCTGCCGGCCGTTCCGCACGCTCGATGCGTACGGTCTCGCGCAGGTCG
>DATHNH010000209.1:0-2770 GCA_035486255.1 Solirubrobacteraceae bacterium
AAGAGCGGAACGGTGACACCCGCGCCTCGCAAGTGGTGTGCCGGTGCGCTCCGCTCGTCCCCGAGAACAGCCCACGAGCTCGCCTCCACGGAAGGCTCGCGGCAGGCCTCATCCATCTTGCCTGCCTGCGGCAGCTCGAGCCAATCGAGGCGGTATGGAACCTCGGTGCTCCGTACGCTCAATGTCTCGAGCTGCTCCCGAGAGACCGCTCGGATAGCCAACGAGCTCGCCGTCGCGACGGCTCGGCCGACTCCATCTACAAGCGTGAGCGACACGTCCCCCTCTTCGCCCCGAACGAGACGGGCGCGGACCCCGGAGACGCCCGCGAGATGGAGCTCGACGCCGCCCCAAGCAAACGGCAGTCGCAGCGAAGCCCCCTTCTTCTCTCCCGCCGTCTCCTCGTCCGCTCCACGCTGCTCCAGCGCAAGCCCATGCAGAGCCGCATCGAACAGCGCGGGATGTATGCCGAAAAGGCTCGCTTCAGCGCGCTGGGCCTCTGGCAAGCGGCACTCGACGAACACTTCGTCATCACGCCGCCATGCCGCCTCGAGTCCCTGAAAGGCGGGACCATAGGCCAAGCCGAGCGCATGCAACCCGGCGTACAGCTCATGGACATCCAAGGGTTCGCAGCCGACTGGCGGCCACTGTTGATCGGCGAGACCCGCCGTTTGCTCGGACGATGACGCCACCGTGCCTGCCGCGACTAGAAGCCCACGTGCGTGGCGCATCCACACATCGTCGAGACCGTCGACTGAGCCCGCACCAGGCTCCTGACGGGCGTAGACGTCGACCGTGCGCGAGCCGGCCGCGTCCGGCTCGCCGACTGAGATCTGCAACTGGACGGCACTCTGCTCCGCCAACACGAGCGGTGTCTCCAGGACCAGCTCGTGCACGACTGGACAGCCGAGCTGTCCTCCCACGTGCAGCGCCAGCTCGAGGAACGCCGTGCCGGCCAACACGGGCGCACCCAGCACTGCGTGATCGGCAAGCCAGGGCTGCGACTGGATCGACAGGCGTCCGGTGAACAGCCAGCCGTTCCCGTCAGCCAGCCTGACAGCCGCCCCCAATAGAGGATGTTCGGCAGCATCCTGGCCGATCGCGGTGAGGCTCCCCGGACCACTCATCGCCGAGTCCAGCCAGTAGCGCTCTCGCTGGAACGCGTAGGTTGGCAGCGCCACCCGCTGACCACTCGCGTCCCCGAGGATGCGCGGCCAGTCGATCTCCACGCCCTCTACCCACAGAGTCGCCAGTGAACTCATCAGCGTTTGGAGCTCTGGACGCTCCCCACGCAATGTCGGCACGGCGGTCACGGCATCGTGCTCGGTACCAGCGAGGCAATCCCGTGCCATCGCGCTCAATACGGCGTCTGGCCCCAACTCCAGGAAGCCGCGTACACCTTGGTCGGCAAGCTGGCGCACACAGTCGCCGAAGCGCACCGTCTCGCGCGCCTGGGCCACCCAGTAGCCGGGGTCACACAACTCCTCAGAGAAAATCTCGCCGGTCACGTTGGAAACCAACGGGATCGACGGCCTCTCATAGGAGATCTCGTGTGCCACACCGGCGAACTGCTCGAGCATTGCGTCGATTCGTGGTGAGTGAAATGCGTGGGAGACGCGCAGGCGTCTGGTCTTGCGGCCCGCTCGCTGCCACTCCTCTGAAAGCTCGAGCACAGGCTCTTCATCGCCCGACAAGACGATTGACGTAGGACCGTTGACCGCTGCCAAGACAACCGATCCGCCGAGGTCGGAGAGTCTCTGCCTGGCCTCCGCCTCGGAGGCCTGCACAGCCATCATCGCCCCGCCGCGCGGCAGCTCGCTCATCAAGCGTCCCCTTGCCGCCACCAGCTTGCACGCGTCCGCGAGCGAAAGAACGCCGGCCACGTGAGCTGCCACGAGCTCCCCTACCGAATGACCGGCCACGTAATCCGGCAGCACCCCCCATGCCTCCACCAGTCTGTACAGGGACGTCTCCAGTGCAAACAGCCCAGCCTGCGTGAATGCCGTGTCGTGTAGTGGGCTGTCCTCGGAGCGACCCGCATCGAGCTCCGAGCCACCGAACACCACCTCCCGCAGCGAACAGTCGAGGTGTCCGTCGAGCAGCTCACAGGCCTCGTCGAAAGCGTCGCGAAACACGCTCGAGAGCTCATACAGGTCTCTGCCCATGCCGACTCGCTGAGATCCCTGGCCAGTGAAAAGGAAGGCGAGCTGACCCGGTGCCTCGACAAGCTCGCCCTTTACTACGAGGCCCGTGCTGCGACCGTCGAGGAGCCCGCGCAAGCTTTCCAGCAGCTCCTCGCGGTCGCCGCCGAGCAGGACCGCACGACAATCCAGACGTGGGCGGTCCGCCAGCGAGCGACCCGTGTCGAGAGCGCTCACATTCTTGTGACGGTGCTCGAGATGATCAAGCAAGCGCCCCGCCTGCCCGAGCAATCCTGCCTCCCCCCGCCCCGAGAGGACCCATGGCACGACGCTCGGATCGAACTCGGCCCCCTGGCTTCTTCGATCGGAGGAGACCGAGGACTCTTCGAGGATCAGGTGCGCGTTGGTCCCGCTGATACCAAACGAGGAGACCCCGGCCCGGCGTGGCTTCCCGTTGCGCGACCAGGGCCGCGACTCCCGTAGCAGCGACACTCCCCCAGCGGCCCAATCGACCTTCGCGGAGGGCTCGTCGACATGCAGCGTCATCGGCAACGTCTCATGCTGCAGAGCCAGCACCATCTTGATGACTCCTGCCACCCCCGCTGCCGCCTGCGTGTGTCCGAGGTTGGACT
>DATHNH010000210.1:0-6760 GCA_035486255.1 Solirubrobacteraceae bacterium
GCGCGGACGTCTTGCCGATGGGGCCGTGGCAGGACGGCCTCGCAGGGTATTTGGCCGCCCGTGCTGGAGTGACGCGCTCATGAGCGTCGGGAATGGGATGATGCACCCATGAGATTGCTCGTCTGCGGTGGTGCCGGCTTCATCGGCTCCAATTTCGTGCGTCAGCGCTTGCGTGAGCATGGCGACGAGCTGGTCGTGCTGGACAAGCTCACCTACGCTGGTCGCGAGGAGAATTTCCACGATTTCTCCGATGACCCCCGCTTTCGCTTCGTGCACGGTGCGATCGAGGATCCGCAGGCGGTTGCCAGTGCGCTGGAGCAAGGCTCGCGAGGTCCGATCGAGGCGATCGTCAACTTTGCCGCCGAGACACATGTCGATCGCTCGATCGCCGAGCCCGACGCGTTCGTGCGGACACATGCTCAGGGGACCTACGTCCTGCTGGAGGCCGCTCGCGAGCGCGAGCTTCGCTATTTGCAGGTCTCGACCGACGAGGTGTACGGCTCGATCGAGGACGGCTCGTTCAGCGAGGACTCACCGCTGCGTCCGTCCTCGCCCTACTCGGCGACGAAGACGGGCGCGGACCTACTCGTGCAGAGCTATTTCCACACCTATGGCCTGCCCGCCACGATCTGTCGTGGATCCAACAACTACGGCGCCTACCAATATCCCGAGAAGCTGATCCCGCTGATTGTCCTCAACGCGCTGCATGGCGATCCACTGCCGGTGTACGGCGACGGTATGCAGGTGCGCAACTGGATTCACGCGACGGACTTCGGCCGCGCGATCGGGCATGTGCTGGAGCACGGAGCTCCGGGCGAGGTCTACAACGCGGGCGGCCCCGACGAGTGCCCCAACATCGAGGTCGTAAAGCGCATCGTCGAGCTGACAGGCGCCGACGAGTCGTTGATCGAGCACGTCACCGACCGTCCGGGTCACGACCGGCGCTATTCGCTCTCCTCGGACAAGGTCAGGGCACTCGGCTGGGAGCCGCGCGTGCGCTTTGCCGAAGGCCTCGAGCAAACCGTTGCCTGGTATCGCGACAATGCCTGGTGGTGGGAGCCGATTCGCTCGGGCGACTATCGCGCTTACTACGAGCGCCAGTACGGTCGCACGCTGGCCTGAGGACGTGTTTCCAAAAGCTCGGCACGTTCCGGGCCTCCTGGACGCGATGCTCATTTTGAAACACGGGGCAAGACCGACTACCGGCCTTGCCGGAGAGTGCTGGGCGACAGCCGAGGATGGCTACCTTGCGGTACCGACGATCAGGAGTGGGAGGCGCTGCCCAAACCGGAGATCTTCCAGTGTGAGCCTTCCTTGACGAGCGTGAGCGCCGTGACGCGGCTCTTGCCCGAGTAGGTGCTCTTCACGTAGGCGAGCGCGCTTGTGCCTTTGACGACGATCGATTGGATCGCCAGGCTGAGCGAGTCGACCTCGTGCAGTTGGCTCTTCAGCACCGCCTGACATCCGCCGACGTGTCCCAGCTTCGCCGTCAGCGTCGCCGCGAGATCGTTTTCGCAGAGCTTTTTCTGGTCCGCCGCGGTGGCGTCGGTTTGGAAGTTCGAGACGGTTTGGGCGACGTCATGGCTTTCGCCTTTAAAGTTGCTCGTCGACGCCGTTTCTCCGCACGCGCCAACGCCTACGGCAACGGCGAGCGCACAAATACCAGTGGCGAGTGGTCTCCTCGGCGCAGTCATCGGCCGTAGCGTATGCGAGCCGGAGAAGCCGTGCTGTCTCAGGGTAGAGCCGAACGATCGGCAGGACGCCTCGCGGGTCGGCCGGCGCCGGCTGTCAGCCCCGACGCGGCTCTCGCGAGAAGCCCGGCTACCTAGAGCTCTGTCTGTCCTCGAGTGCTCAGCTCTGCTCGTCGTCGCGGCGATAGCCGAGACGCGCGGAGATGTTGTCCGCGGTGGCGACGAGATGCGGTCCGAGCGCGTCGACCAGCTCCTCGAGTGAGATCATGGAGCTGTGCGCCGCGATGTTTACAGCGGCCACTACCTCACGGGACTCGGTCCGAACGGGCGCCGAAATCGAGTGCAGGCCCTGAGCGAGCTCTTCGTCGTTGACCGCCATGCCCTCCTCGAGCACGTGCTCGAGTTCGGTGCGTAGAGCCTTCTTGCTCGTAATCGAATTCGGACCGCGACGCGCGAGCGTCATGTTGCCGATCAGATCGCGTTGCTCGGTTTCGGGCAGGTTGGCGAGCAGCACCTTACCCATCGAAGTGCAGTAGGCGGGCAAGCGCGAGCCGGGGCGCAGGTTCAGGTCGATCTTGTTCTGCCCGCGGCGGAAGCTGCGAGCGCGATCGACGTAGAGAATCTCGGGGCCGTCGAGCACAGAAAGGTTGACGGTATAAGACGTGCGCTGACGCAGCTCCTCCAAATAAGGCCGCGAATGCTCGCGCAGCCCGGTCGAGTTGAGCGCGGACATCCCGAGATCCGTGACGCGCAGGCCCAGACGATACTTACGCGATGCGCCTTGCTCGAGGAAGCCGAGCGCGACCAGCGTGATCACGTAGCGATGCGTCGTCGAGCGGCTCATCCCCAGGTCGTCGGCGATGTCGGCGATGCCGAGCACGGGACGCTCTGGCGTGAAGCAGCCGAGGATCGCGAGCCCGCGCTCGAGCGACTGGGAATAGCGTGGCTCGCGAAGGCTGGGTATCGACCACTCGCCTTCTTGGCCGGATTTGGAAGTATTCGAGCTTACTCTAGGCATCGTGTGCTATGGCCCCTATCCGTAGTGCCAGAGGTACCTCTACATGGGCACCTCAGTTGAATAGTCATCATACTTGGGAATGCCGACACTCTCAATCCAGGCATCATCTCGAACTGTGTTTGGGAGGCACGATTGCGCCTCGTGTATGCGGCCCGGTACAGGGACAGGTGTGTATGTCATACCATCTGACAGTCGGAAGGCAGTGCGTATTCCCTCTATCTGTGCAGAATTTGAGTTTTAATAACGATTTTCTCAGGTTGACTCGTCCCACTGTCCGCGTGGGCGCGACAGCCTGGCGTTTACTCAGAACTGAATATTCAAGACCCGAATCTCAGGGAGTGCAGAGAGCATGAGCGAGCGTTTGACCTATACCAGCGGAACGCTCCCGGGGAGGCTCGACGACGAGTTCGAGCGGCGACTCGGGGAGATGCGCGCCGGCGTGCAGCCGCCCTTCGCTCATTTCATCGCCGGTGAGAGCTTAAGCGAGGGGAGGCTGTTCGAGCGCCGCGACCCCTCCGATCCAGCGGGCCACGTCAGCCGCGCGCACGCGGCCGAGGCCGAGACCGTGGCTGAGGCGTTGAGCGCTGCGCGCGGTGCTCAGGCGCAGTGGAGCCGGGTGCCGTACGAGGAGCGCTGTGCTCATATGCGCGCCGTGGCGGACGAGATCGGTGTGCGTCAGGTCGAGCTTGCGTCGGTCGTGAGCCTGGAGACCGGCAAGACGCGCATGGAGTCGATCGCCGAGGTACAGGAGGCAATCGATCTGATCGAGACCTACAGCTCGGCGATCGAAGTCGCTCAGGGGTTCGTCGCGCCGCTCGCGAGCCTTGCCCCGGGAGAACACAATCTGGAGCTGCTCAGGCCCTATGGGGTGTTTGGTGTGATCGCGCCCTTCAACTTCCCCCTGGCGCTGGCCGTGAACATGCTCTCGGCGGCCCTGATCGCGGGAAACACAGTGGTTCTGAAGCCGTCTGAGGCGACGCCGTGGACGGGAGCGCTGCTCGGCGAGGTTCTCGGGGCGGGAGGACTGCCTGCGGGAGTGTTCAACCTGGTGCACGGTGGCGCCGACACGGGTCGCGCGCTCGTCGCCGGGGATGTCGCGGGGATCGCGTTCACCGGTTCGGTGCCCGTCGGGCGTGAGATCGCGAGGACGCTGGCCGGCGGCGCGTGGGCGCGCCCGGTGCTGGCGGAGATGGGCGGCAAGAATCCCGCAATAGTCACGGCCGGCTCCGATCTGGAGAAGGCCGCCGAGGGAATAGCGAGGGCGGCGTTCGGGCTCTCCGGGCAGAAGTGCAGCGCCTGCTCACGCGCGATCGTCTCGGCTGAGGTCCACGACGAGCTGCTGGAAAGGCTGTGCGTATTTACGAGCAGCCTTTCCGTCGGAGACCCCTCCGATCGTATGTCGGCGCTCGGACCGGTCATCGACGCGCGCGCGGTCGCTCGCTTCCAGGAGAGCGCCGCGCTCGCGCGTCGCGATGGCAGGATCGCCGCGGGTGGGGCGAAGATCGAGTTGCGCGATGGCTATTTCGTCGAGCCCACCGTCGTCACCGACCTCCCGCCCAAGCATCCGTTGAACCGGCGTGAGCTGTTTCTGCCGTTTCTGACAGTGACTCGGGTAGACGGACTTGCCGAGGCGATCGCCGAGGCCAATGCGATCGACTATGGGTTGAGCGCTGGGATCTTCAGCGAGGACCAGCTGGAGGTCGAGCAGTTCCTTCAGGAGATCGAGGCGGGGGTTGTGTATGTGAACCGCAGGGCCGGCGCCACGACCGGTGCGTGGCCGGGGTCGCAGTCGTTCTGCGGTTGGAAGGCGAGCGGTCTCACCGGCAAGGGCGGGCTCGGACCGTACTATCTCCAGCAGTTCATGCGAGAGCAAAGCCGCACAATCGTGAGATGATCGGCCGTCGCGCTCCGCGCATGGCCGTCGCGCTGGAGGAGTACCAGCAGCGACTCGCCCGCACGCGCGAGTGGATGAGCGCGCAGGGCCTCGAGCTGCTGCTGTTGAGCCAGCCGGAGCACTACAACTGGCTATCGGGCTACGAGCCTACGAGCGCCTTCTATTTCCAGGCGCTCGTCGTGCCGCTCGCCGAGGATGCGCCGCTCACATTGCTCTGTAACAAGGCCGAGCTGTTGCTTTATGAGGAAACCTGTTGGGTGAGCGACGTCGAGGCGATCTGGACGCATGAGGATCAAGTCGCGCGTCTGCTGGGGGTCCTGCGCGAGCGCGGTCTCGTCGGGGCGAGGCGCATCGGTGTCAACCTCTCCAGCTACCACCTCAAGGCACGTTACGCGCTGGAGCTGATGCGGGGCTTGCCGGACGCTGAGATCGTCGATGTCTGCGAGGGGCTCGACGATTTGCGTCTGCTGAAGAGCCCGGCTGAGATCGCGCTGTTGCGGGGTGCGGCCCATGTCGCCGATCTTGGGGTGAGCGCAGGCATAGACGCGATCCGGGCGGGCGTCAGCGATCGTGAGGTGATGGCGGCGATTCAGCAGGCGGTCGCGCTCGCCGGCGGCGAGTTCCCCGCCTATCCAACACTCGTGGACGCTCGTGGCACGCTGCACGGCACGCCGATCGGCAAGCTGCTCGGCGATGGAGACGTGGTCTACCTGGAGGTGAGTGGTGTCGTGCGCCGCTACCACTGCAACATCTCGCGAACCGTCGTCGTCGGCGAGCCCTCCGCACGTGTGCGTGAGCTCTACGGGGTCGTGCGCGATGCGCTCGACCGTGCCACCGAGGCGCTGCGTCCGGGTACGAGCGTCGCCGAGATCGTGGAGCTCGTGGCGGAGTGCCACCGCGGCTATGAGCAGAATACCTGGGGTCGCTTCGGCTTCAGCATGGAGATCGCCTATCCGCCGATCTGGATCGGCGCGCTCAGCCTGATGCGGGGCGATCCCCATGTGATCGAAGCCGGCATGGTCATCACGATGGAGCCAGGTCTCTCCTACAGCGACGGCGCGACGATGATGCTCGGCAACAATGTGCTCGTCACCGATGACGGCCCCGAGGTCCTCAACGAGGTGCCCGTGGAGCTGTTTTGCAAGTAGAGGAGCATCGGCAGGCTGTCAAGAGCCGCTTGGGCGAGCTTGACCCGGGCGCCTGGTTCGACCGAGTCGCCTGGGTCGACCCAGGCGCTTGGCCCGACCGAGTCGCCTGGCTCGTCGGCGCCAAGCCGGCAAGCAGTGCGATATCGGGTGATCGCTGATGCCACAACGCGACACCGTCCACTGGTATGCCGGGCCGACCACCTTCTATCGCGCCCCGGCGTTTGGCCCGGGCGATGTTCCGCCCGGCAGCGTGGCGGTGCTCGGCGTGCCGCTTGACTCCTGGACGCTGGGGCGAAACGGTCAGCGCTATGCCCCGCGCGCCATTCGTGAGGCTTCGCTGTATCTGGCCGGCTACTACGGTCTGCAGACGGAGCCAGTCGGCTATGTAGATGTCTCCGACGGGTGCGTCTGGACGGTGCCCCGGCAGCCGCGACTGTTCGATGTGGGCGATGTGCGCATCCACCAGGGCGACGTGCAGGCGCAGATCGAGGCGATCGCCGCGCCAGTCGCCGAGCTCACGGCCCGCGGCGCAATGCCGGTTGTGCTCGGCGGCGATCACTTCGTGCCCTACCCCTCGTTCATCGGCTTCGCGCGCGGGCTCCGTGCCGGCACTCCGAATGCGAAGATCGGCTTTCTGAATATCGATGGCCACTTCGACTTCTGGGACGAGTTCCGCGACATGGGGCGTCTCAACCACGGTACGTTCGCGCGACGCATCAGCGAGCACGAGGCGGTCGGAAACATGGTGTGGTGGGGTTTGAACGGGACGAACATCGCCGAGCCAGAGCAGTTGCGGATCTGCAGGGAACGCGGCTTTGTCGCCTACACCGCCTCCTCCATCAGGCGCCGCGGCGTGCTCGAGACCATGCGCGAGGCGCTCGAGATAGCCTCTGATGGAGTCGATCGCGTGTATGTCACGTTCGATATCGACGTCACGGATGGCGCTTATGCGCCGGGCACTCATTCGATCGTGGTCGACGGCCTCACTTCGGGCGAGGTTTTGGCCGGG
>DATHNH010000211.1:0-13382 GCA_035486255.1 Solirubrobacteraceae bacterium
GAGGAGGCTGACTGCCTCCGACACGAAGGCTACGCAGCCGCCGGAAGGTACGGGAGCGATCCCGGCTATATGACCAACTGCCAGTGCTTGGTCTCAATGCCGATTGCGTGAGGCGCCAGAATGTCTCTTGGGCCTCCAGTCGGGCGAGCCCGGCGCCTACGCAGAAGTGTGGACCGTTGCCGAAAGCAAGGTGGCGCGGCCCGCTGCGGGTGAGATCAAGTCGGTCCGGGTCCGGGAAGAGTGAGGGATCGTGGTTCGCGGCCCCAAGTACGATCAGCGCCTGTTGTCCTTCGAGCACTCTGGTTCCTCCGAGTGTGAGATTGGACAAAGCTACGCGTGAGGCAACCTGGACGGGGCTGTCATAGCGCAACAGCTCGTCAATGGCCTGCATAGGAAGGTCCGAGTGCTGCGCGAGCCAGTCGAGTTGCTCTGGGTGCTCGAACAGCGCCAGTGTGCCGTTGCCGATCAAATTCGCGGTGGTCTCGTGACCGGCTGCAAGTAGCAGCAGGCACATCGTGATGATCTCATCGGTCTCGAGCGCCACCCCGCCTTCGGGCGGATGGATCAGCGCGCTCAAGAGGTCCTCCCCTGGATCCGATCGCCGCCGCGCGACGATCGGGACGAGGAACAGCATCACCGTCATGGCCGCCGCGCCGATCGCCTCGAGCTCTGCGGGAGTGGGGTCGAGCTCGAGCATCCGTGCCAGCGTCGGAGTCTCCGAGCGGAGAAGTTCTGCGCCCTCGAGGCCCACATCGAACAGCTCCGCGATCACCGCCAGCGGGATCGGGTAGGCGAGCTCGCTCATCAGCTCGATCGATTCGCCTTCGGCGAGCGGCGCGAACGCACTGGCAACGATCGCGGCAACACGCTCGCGGATCCGTTGTACCGCACGGGGAGTGAAGAAGCGGTTGACAGAGCTCCTCAACCGTGTGTGGGCCGGTGGGTCGCTCATCAGTAGCGACTCACTCCACATCTCAGAGACAGGTCCCGACCCACCGAGCGAGGCGAGCATCTGGGGGCTGTTGCGCGGGTCAGAGCTCCACTCGGGGCTACGCAGAACGGCTGCCGCGTGCTCGTGGGAGAGCACGAGATGGGCGCCGAGCCGCTCGTCCCATTGGACCGGTGCCTGCGCACGTGCTGCGTGATAGGCCGGGTAGGGATCCTCGCTAGGGAACGGCCAGGCTGCCCAGTCAGGCACGGCTGCTCGCCGCCTGACGCTCCATGCGGTAGGCACGATCGAGCTTGCCCATCGGGGTAACGGGGTCAGCATCCTCGAAGTACTCGGCCGCGATGGTCTTCCACTGGTTCGTACCACGCAGTTCGGAGATCAGCGACATCACTCCGATATCGATTCGGCTCATAGTGGTGTACGCGGGCGGCGATGACAGGTGGCGAAACACATTTGCCATGGGCCCCGTCGGTGAATAGCGGCTCTCGACCAAGGCGGCTGCGTACTCCGGAGTGATGGTGAACGGCTGCTCTCCCCAATACATTTCAAATGGGTTCCACCAGTATGCGAAGACTTCCTCGGGGGTCAGTGATCCAGACGGTGCAAAGAAGCCGCCCTCCACACTGACCCGCCATGTCTCGTCCACGTCGCCTCTCAGGCATTCGCGCATAACCAAGTTGATTGACTCGACTTGGTCGCGACGGAACCTCTTGACACAGCCGAAGTCGAGGAAGCTCACGCTCCCGTCGTCATGGAAGACGTAGTTACCGGGATGGGGGTCGGCGTTGAACACGCAGTAGTAGTGGTAGGAGCCGTAGAGGAAGCGGTGGATCGCCTCCGCCCAGCTGTCACGCAGCTCTTGCTCTGCGGCGAGAGCGTCATTCCAGGACTTACCCTGCACGAGCTCTTGGGTCAGCACTCGATCGGTGCACAGCTCGCCAACCACTTCCGGGACATGGATGAACGGGTGCTCACGGTAGAGCTCGGCGAACTCCGCCTGGTTGGCCGCCTCGAGCCGATAATCGAGCTCCTCGGTGATACGTTCGCCCATCTCCCGAGCGGCGCCCCTGAGGTCGAGGTTCAATCTCTTGGGCGACAGGCCGCCGATCAGCCCGAGGAACGTGGTGAGCAACTCGGTGTTCTCGAGATCGGACCGGATCGCGGCGGCCACACCGGGGTACTGGATCTTCACTGCAACCGCGCGACCGTCGTGCAGCCGGGCAGTGTGCACCTGGCCGATCGACGCTGCCGCGAGAGGCTCCCAATCAAACTCCGCAAATGTGCTCTCGGTTGACTTGCCGAGCTCGCGCTCGAGCACCTCCCGCGCCAGCTCTGGAGCCATCGGCGGCGCGTCATTGCGCAACCGCGTAAGCGCTGTCTGATAGGTCGTTTGGAACTCTTCACCAACTGCCGGTCCAAGCGAGACGAACGAGAGCATCTGCCCGGCCTTCATCAGGGCACCCTTGGAGCGACCGAGCAGCTCGGCGTAGCGCTCTGCCGTACGGACATGGAACTCGGTGCTGTCGGCGCCGGTCAGCTTGCTCCGCAGGCCAACCACAACTGCCTCACCGGCCGTACGAGCCGTCAAAGCCGCAAGCGGAGCTGAGCGCCGCAAGCGTCCACGGCCGATGCCATCGCCTTTCGGTCTTGCATCGCCTGCATCTGGGGGAAACACGGTGTCAGACATCGAGCGCATCTCTTTCAAGGAGTTACTGACTTAAACTAAGTGTATACTTAGTCGGGCTCATGTCAAGCACCACCCGCGAGCGGATCCTCGACGAAGCGATGCGCCTCTTCAGCGAGCGCGGCTACTCCGCCACCAGCATTGCCAAGATCGAGGCGGCCTCTGGGCTCACCCCGGGAGCGGGTGGGCTCTACCATCACTTCAAAAGCAAGGAAGCGATCCTTGCGGCCGGCATCGAGCGCCAGCTCTCGCGGCTGGATGCGCTGCGCGACATTCGGCGTGTGCTCACGCCGCTCGGAGATCTCAGGACTGAACTCACGCTGACTGCCCGCTACATCCTCGCCGAGCTCGACAACGAGTCCGAGCTGCTGCGCATCCTCTCCTCCGAAGCGCGCAACCGCCCGCAACTGCTTACTGTCGCCGTCGAGCAGCTTGTAAGCTCGACATTCACGGGCTTCGCTACGTGGGTAGGTCAGCGCTCGGAGCGTCGGATATCGGAAGAGCAGGCAACGGCGATAGCCGCTGTCGGACTCGGATCGCTGATCTCCTCGCGCCTGTTGCGTGACGTCATCGGCATGCCCGTACCGGTCGATGACGAGATGCTGGTCGAGACGTGGGTGGAGATGATGCTCACGACACTGGCCGATCCCACGGCCCGGTAGACGAACGACCCTCCTCGATGGGAGGCCGGTGCATGGGGCCGATGACATCGAGGTAGCTGCGAGCCGGCTTGCGCCGAGCAGGAGCACTGTAGTGCGCAGCGAAGTGAGCCAATCGTGCGCTCTCTCCAATTGCAAGCCGCGCTCGCCGAGTTCATCGCCCAGGCCGCCGACAGCCTGCACGCGGACGTCGCCGCCGGCCAGGAGGTGCCCTTCGAGCTTGCCTCGCAGTCCGGTCGCGGGCGTGGCGCCGCTTCTCTGTACTGCTATCGCCCGCTCACCGACGCATTCATCGCCGAGCGCTTCCCCGAGTTGCGCCGGCTCGACGCCTATGCCCAAGCCGCGGGATTGCTCGACGAGTTCGAGGCGCTCGACCGCTACCTGATCGCATGTGGCGTCGAGCCCAGTCGCGGCCGAGGCCGTGGTCGTGGCGGCGACCGTGACCGCGCTCGCCCGGACCGCGGCCGCGCAGACGCCGCGTTGCTCGTGCTGCTGCAGGAGGTCTTCGACCAGCAAACCGATTTCGACCGCTCGAAGATCGGTCAATATGAGCAGCGCGTCGAGCGTGCACTCGAGCGCCTGGAGGACTCCACTTTCGCCGCTGCAGGGGAGGTCACGCTGGTGGCAACCCTGCATGGCCTGACGATCGCCTCGCCAGAGCTGGCGCTCGCGCGTGGCCTGCTGATCGCTCACCCCGACGCCCTGCAGGGCGCTCCCGAGCAAGCGCAGACAGGCCCCCGCGGCGAGGATGACCATCTGCTCGTCGTATTCAGCGCACAAGCGACTGATCCGCGCGCGGCGATCGCCCAGGGCAACGACGTGTTGCGCGAGCTGCTGCGCGCGCTGCGCCTGTTCGGCGATGGTCGCATCGCACTGGGCGCCCTTGCCTGGGCGCGAACCGGCTCCGCACCTTGGATTCCGTTTGCGCTCGGCACCGGCGGGCGTCCGCACGGAATGCTCGTGGTGGGGGCCGAGCAGGAGGACGAGCTACGTGCGTTCTGCAACCTGGTCTCGCGTCGCGCCCCACACAACAACGAGATTGCGTGGGCTTTGCGGCGCTTCGAGCTGGGCTGCGAGCGAGCCTCGGAGTACGAGGCGATCAGCGATCATCTGCTTGCCCTGCGCGCATTGCTGGGCGCACCGTCTGAGCTGGAGCCCGCAGGCTTGCCCGACGGGCTCCTCGCCGGGCGCTTGGTAGCACTATGCGCGACGCCCGAGCACCGCGCCGTGCTTGCGGAGCGGACCTTGAAGGCGATCGCGCTCGAGCGTCAAGCAATCTCCGGCGTGGCCAAGGAGCGTACGAGCGCGATCAACCTGGCGCGCGAGCTCTCAGACCATCTGCGCGCACTGTTGCGCGACGTGGTGTGCGGGCACCTGCCGGCCGATCTCGGCG
This sequence comes from Solirubrobacteraceae bacterium, assembly GCA_035486255.1. GTDB lineage: Bacteria > Actinomycetota > Thermoleophilia > Solirubrobacterales > Solirubrobacteraceae > Palsa-744. Next base: position 4,686 of record DATHNH010000211.1, read on the forward strand.
CGCTCGCCGACGAGTTGCTGCTCACGGGGAATGAGGAAGGCGAGAAGGTAGGCGAGCAGCAGGCGCCCGTCGCGCCGGCAAGCACGAGCGAGCCGTATGCCGGTCGTATCGTCGGATCCTCAGGAGAACAGGTGCTCGGCGATGACGCTCAAGCCGCCGAGGTCCTGCACGTCGCCGTCTAGGTGAGGCACGAGCAGCGGGCCTGGTTCGTCCAGCCCCCGCGAAAGTTCGGCCACGCTCCTACGGTCGCGTTTGACCAGCACATCGAAGTCGGCCAGGTTCCCCGCCACGCGCACGGCAAGCGAAGCCCCAAGCTCGGCCGAGAGCAGCTGCGTGACCTGCTCGGGCGTGTGCCCGTCGAGACCGCGGTCGTGGACCCGGTTGACGATCAAGCCGCTGAACGCCATCTGCTCGCGCACGAGTTGGGCGTGCAGGAAGACGGCCTCGTGAGCCGGCTCGTGCTCGGGTGAGGTGACGATCAAAAAGCCGGTGAGGGGATCGCGCAACAGCTGCTCGACGCCACGCGCACGCTCGCGAAACCCGTCGGTGAGCGAGGAGAGCGAGCCGAAGAATCCAGATAGCTCGCCAAGCAGGTTGACGCCTGTCACGCGGGCAAATACGGAGAACATCAATCCAGCACCTCGCCCGAGCAACCCGCGCGTGACGCCGCCTGGGGAGAGCAACACCTTCAGTGCGCGACCCTCCAGGAAATGCGTCAGCCGGTCGGGCGCATCGAGGAAGTCGAGCGCATCGCGCGAGGGGGGAGTGTCGAGCACGATCACGTCCCATTCACCGCCGCGGTGCAGCTCGAACAGCTTTGCGACAGCCGTGAACTCCTGTGAGCCGGCCACGGCAGAGGAGAGCTCGCGGTAGATGCGGTTGGAGAGGATTTCGTCGCTCGTACGCTCGTCTGGCGCCAAGCGCGCGATCAAATCGTCGAACGTGCGCTTGGAGTCGAGCATCATCGCCCACAGCTCGCCGCGCGCCTCGATCCCGTGCTCGGCGAGCGTGTGCGGCTCGATCCGGTGTGGCTCGCCCGGAAGCTCTCGCAAGCCCAGCGCTCCCGCGAGCCGCTTGGCCGGATCGATGCTCACGATCACCACCTTCTTGCCGCGCGTCGCCAGTCCGAGCCCCAGAGCTGCCGAGATGGTGGTCTTGCCGACACCCCCTGCGCCAACGCACACACATACCTGCTTTCCCTCGAGGCGCTTCTCCAGTGGCATGTGACGTGGTGGCACCCGGGGGATCGTAGGGGCATGCGCGTTGGCTCACGGCCCGAATGGCTGAGCGGACGTGCGTTGTGCCGGCGGGCACCAGTGGGCACGCAGTGCGGTGTCCCACGGCTGAGCGGACGTGCGTTGTGCCGGCAAGCACCGATAGGCACGCAGCAATCCCATCAACAGTGCAGGAATCGCGGAAAGCTGTGCGAATAGTGAAGCTCGACGGCTTTCCAAATTCGACCATCGGAGCCTGCCGTGACTGCACGGGCCAAGGTCATCGCGTTCGCCAATCAGAAGGGCGGGGTGGCCAAGACAACGACGACACTCAACCTGGCCGCCGCCTTCGCGGAGGAGGGTCATCGCGTCCTGTGCGTCGACATGGACCCGCAGGGCAACTTGACGATGTCCCAGGGCATCGACCCCGACACGCTGGAGCTGTCGATGTACGACGTGCTCACACAGCGCGCCACCATCCGCGAGGTGATCCGCAAACGCGAGATCGACGTAGCGTGTGCCTCGATCGACCTCGCCGGCGCGGAGATCGCCATGTCCACGATGATCGGCCGCGAGCGCTCGCTGCAAAAGGCGTTCGAGCCGATCATGGAGGACTACGACTTCATCTGCATCGACACCCCGCCGAGCCTCGGGCTCTTGACGATCAATGCCCTTACCGCCGCCAACAAGGTTATTGTGCCCGTGCAGTGTGAGTATCTATCGATGCGTGGGCTCATCCAGTTGCAAAACACCCTGGCAATGATTCGCGAGAACCTCAACCCGGACGTCGATATCGAGGGTATCCTCCCGACGTTGGTCGATTCGCGCACGATCCATGCCAAGGAGGCAATCGAGATCCTCGAGGAGAACTTCGGCGACCGCGTGTTCGCCTCGCGCATCCGCAAGACGGTGCGCTTCGCCGAGGCCCCTGTGAAGGGAATGTCGGTGCTCAAGTACGAGCCGGATGGTGTCGCTGCGCAGTCCTATCGCCAGCTGGCACAGGAGGTCTTGGCTCATGGCAAACCCTAAGCGGGCATCGATGCGCGAAGGGCCGCTTGCGGCCCTTTTCCGTAAGACCGAGGAGCTGGATAAAGACTCGGACTCACCCGCGCAGCAAGCCCCGCCTGACGCCGCCACCCCCGCGGGGTCGGTCGAGGCGTCAGCCGAGTCGGGCTCGCCGTCATTCGCACAGAGCGACCAAGGACAGCCGCCGGCCGCAGGTCGCACAGCGGTCGATTCGGTTCACGCTCAGGTCGAACATCCTCGCGACAGCGGCGTTCCGCATCCCTCCCTGGCTCCCGGTCTCGAGGAGGAACAGGAGGGGACGCGCGTGCCGAGTCCGCAGGAGCGCCTACGTCACGCTTTCTCCTCGGAGATCCCTGAGAATTTGATGGACAGGCCGAGGCCGGGTGCGAGTACGCCCGCGCCGACGCACGTGCCCGCGCGAGACACGTATGCGCGTGAAGAGTACGCGCGTGAAGAGGCGCGCCCGTTCGGCGAAGCGATGCCTGTGGCACAGCCGGTGATTCGCGTGGTGGGCGTCGGCGGCGCCGGCACCAACGCGGTCAATCGCATGGTCGAGGCCGAAGTCGAGGGTGTCGAGTTCCTCGCGATAAACACCGACCTGCAGTCATTGCAGCAGTCCACGGCCGACATCACCTTGCACATCGGCGCAGAGCTCACCCGCGGCCTGGGCTCGGGCTCGGATGCGAACGTCGGCAGGCAGGCGGCGATGGACGACTACGATCGCGTAAAGGCTCTCTTGAAGGGCTCGGACATGATCTTCATCACAGCGGGAGCGGGGGGTGGCACGGGTACCGGCGCCGCGCCGATCGTGGCCCGTATCGCACGCGAAGTCGGAGCTTTGACCGTGGCGATCGTGACCAAGCCGTTTGGTTTCGAGGGATCGCGGCGCGCCGAGCAGGCCGAGCGCGGTGTGGAGTCGCTGGCGGAGGAGGTGGACACGTTGATCGTGGTTCCAAACAACCGGCTGCTAACGGTCTTGGACAAGGCCACCGCGATGGTAGAGGCGTTCAGGGTCGCCGACGACGTCCTGCGTCAGGGTGTGCAGGGCATCTCCGACCTTGTGACATTGCCGGGGCTGATCAACCTCGATTTCGCCGACGTGCGCACGATCATGTCGGATGCGGGCAACGCGCTGCTCGGCATCGGCATGGGCTTTGGGGAGAATCGTGCCCCGGAGGCAGCTGCTCAGGCGGTCGCCTCGCCGTTGCTCGAGACCTCGATGGAGGGCGCGCGCTCGATCCTGTTGTCGATCACGGGCGGACGCGACCTGTCGCTGTGGGAGGTCAATGAGGCCGCCAAGGCGGTCTCCGAGGCGGCCCACCCAGACGCGAACATCATCTTCGGTGCCATGGTCGACGAGAAGCTCGACGACCAGGTATGGGTAACCGTCGTGGCCACCGGCTATGGCGTCAAGGGCACGCGCCCACAGATGCGTGAGCCCGACGGCGAGCCGCGCGTGAAGCGCACCGGCCCATCCGCTCGCGACACCCGCCAGTCCCGTCGCGGCGGGCTCGCCGTCAGCGATATGGACGTGCCCGAGTTCATCCCGAACTTTTGAGCACCGTCGACGCTTTGCCGGCCGATCGGCGATCCCGTCGATCGGCGATCGATTGCCTCCTCGGCCGCTCGCGTACCTAGTACGCCACGCGGGGTGCGTGGGCATTTCAATCCAGGTCTGCTCGGTCGACAGCACTCAAAAGACGCTGGTCGGGGAGGCGCGTGGCTCTTGGAAGCCCCCGTGTGCTATTTCGCTCATGTATGACCGTGGGTGAGAAGGGGGTTGTGGCGGCGGGGCATCCGCTGACCGCCGAGGCGGGCGCGCGAGTGCTGCGCGAAGGTGGCAACGCCGTGGACGCGGCCGTGGGGGCGATGCTCACCTCGTTCGCTGCCGAGCCGCTGCTCACCGGTCTTGGCGCGGGCGGATACATGATGGTGGCAGGAGCCGATCAGCAGCCGGCGCTGCTCGACTTCTTCGTCGAGGCGCCCGAGCGGGCCCAGGACGGAAGTGCGGCCGAGCTCGAAGCCGTAGACGTGTCCTTTGGCGACGCCGTCCAGGTCTTCTATATCGGCGCGGCGTCGTGCGGCGCATATGGCGCGCCGGCCGGTGTTTGCGAGGCGATGGAGCGCTGGGGCACGGTCGATCTCGCGGAGCTGGCGGCGCCCGCCGCCAAGCTCGCACGTGAGGGGGTGGTACTCAACGAGGGCCAGGCTTACATCGCCAAGATCCTCGGCGACCTGTTGTGCTCCACACCAGAGTGTGCGGCGCTTTGGGCGCCTCGTGGCGAGCTGCTGCGCAAGGGCGAGCTACTGCGCAACCCGGAGCTCGGCGATGCGCTGCTCAGACTTGGACAGGACGGCGCGAAGCCGTTCTACCGCGGAGACATCTCCGATGCGGTGTGCTCGTGGCTCGGCGAGCGTGGCGGCTCGCTCACGCGCGAGCAGCTCGGCGCCTACCGGGCGATCGAGCGGGCGCCACTGGCGATGCGCTATCGCGACCGCGAGGTACTAACCAACCCGCCCCCTTCAGCCGGGGGCACGCTGCTGGCTTATTCGCTCGGGCTGCTGGATGCGCAACCGTCGCCGCCGTCGCTCGACGCGGTGATCGAAGCAATGGAAGCCGCACAAGGCGAGCGCACATCCGAGTTCGTCGAAGGACTCGGGGAAGAGGGCTTCGCGACCGGTTTCCTGTCCTCGAGGCTTGGTGCCACCACACACATCTCGGTGCTCGACTCCCGCAGAAGGGCCTGCTCGGTGACGTGTACCAACGGCGAGGGCTCCGGCATTGTGGTGCCGGGCACCGGCATTCATCTGAACAATGTGATGGGAGAGGAGGACCTCAGTCCCCTCGGCTTCCACAGTCATCCGCCTGGAAGGCGGATGCCGAGCATGATGGCGCCGACGATCGTCACGCGCGACGGGGAGGTGGAGTTGGTGCTCGGCAGCGCAGGCTCGAACAGGATCCGCTCGGCGCTACTGCAGACGATAGTGGGAGTGGTGGATCGCGACTTGCGCGCGCAGGATGCGGTGAACGCGCCGCGCGCGCACTTCGAGGAGGGAATCGTCTACCACGAGCCGGGGATCGAGCCGGCCGCCGCGTCCAGCAGGCAACGCGAGATAGTGCGCTTCCACGGCCCCAATCTGTTTTTCGGCGGCGTCCAGGCCGTCCAGCGCAAGGGTGTCGAGCTGATCGGTGCGGGCGATCCGCGCCGCGGCGGAGTAGCTGTGGTGGCGTGAGCGATGGCCTGCGCCGGTAGGTCGCATGACATCGACGATCGTCGGCGTGCCCGTCGGGTAGGCGCTGGACGGGACATGGCATACCGGCGGATGGGCATGGCATACCGGCGGATGGACATGGCATACCGGCGGAGAGGCATGGCATACCTGCGGATGGGCATGGCGTACCGGCGGAGAGGCATGAGATACAGGGCTCTGCTTGGCTCCGTGTTTGTGGCTCTGGTTGGCGTGGCGGCGCTCGCCGGTTGTGGCGGGGTGCTCTCGCCAGACCTGTTCGTCGTGTATCGCAGCGGTAGCGCACCGGGAGCGAAGCTCACGATGCTCGTCAACGAAGAAGGTGTCGTGCACTGCAACAACGGACCTGCGCGTCGGCTGAGCGATCCGCAGATAATCGAAGCGCGCACGATCCAGGAAGACCTCGAAGAACCGGCCGCCAAGCACGAGTCGCTGTCCGCCAAGCCTGGCTCGGTGCTGAGCTACTACCTGCGGGACGCGAACGGTACCGTCCGCTTTAGCGACAACTCGCAGCATCAGCCCACGGCGATGCGCAAGCTCGCGGGCTTCGTGTTGAGCGTTGCCCAGAGCGTCTGCGGGCTACCCCAACAAGGAGCTTGAGCTACGGGGCATCCAATAAGGAGCTCCAGCTACGGGGCTATCCGGATAGGCCTTACGTTCTTGTTGCTTCGCCGGGACCCGCGACGGCGGATCACAACTCAGCAAAAATGCACCTTGCCGTTGGAGCGTGCCCGCAGCTGCGCGCGCTCGACCAGCTCCATCTGCTTGATGGCGGCGCGGAACAGCAGCGTGAGCAGGTGCAGGCGCGCGTTCTCCGAGCGTAGCTCCAACAACTCCTGCTTGGCGTCCGTGCCGAAGTCCACCGTGCCGGCCATGCCATAGGCGCTCATGCCGGCGAGCTCCTCCTGGTCGAGCGTGCGGTCTGTGGCTTGCTCCACGAGCTCGGCATAGAGATCCCGAGCCTCTTGCTCGAGCTCTTTGTCGGGGAGCTCGTCTCGCTCGGACACGAACTCGATCACCCCTGCTGGATAGGGGAGGTCATCTTGACGTTCGAGCAGGCGGAAGACGCGTGTACCACGCACGAGGATCGTGACGCGGCCGTCGTCCTCGCGCTCGAGCACACGCTCGATCGAGCATGCGCATCCGACCGGCTTGAGCTCGTCGTCTGAGAGCCATACGATTCCGAACTCGCTCTCACCATCGATGCACTCCTCGATCATCGTGCGATAGCGATCCTCGAAGATGTGCAGCGGTACGCTCTCGGTTGGGAGCGCAACGATGTCGAGCGGGAACAGAGGAAAGTCCTCGACAGGAGCTTCGGGCACGTGTTCCAGTCTATGCAGGCATCGCGTGTCAGCGAGACCGTCCGCTCGGGCACTACACTTTCGCGGATGGAGAACGAGCTGATGAAGCGTGTGATTTGGTCGGGCCTGCTAACCGCCGTCGGTGCGCTTGCGAGCCTCATAACCCAGCGGGTGGCTGCCCAGCTATGGCGGCGCGTATTCGACGAGGAGCCTCCGGAGTGAGCGACGCGCCCCACTCGTCCCCCGGCCAGGACGGGCGCCAGCAGGGCATCGCCGCAGCGATAACCGAGGTAAGCGAACGTGCGAGTCTCCTGATCCGCGAGGAGATCGAGCTCGCAAAGACCGAGATCACCGAGAAGACGACGCGCCTTGCCAAGGGCGCCGTCGTGGCGATCGTAGCCGGTGTGTTCTTCCTGACCGCGCTTTTCTTCGTGCTGATCGGATGTGCGTGGCTGCTCTACTACGAGTTGCCGATCGGCAACGATTTCACTTACTTCTGGGGCTTCTTCGCGATGGCGCTGATCCTCGTAGTGCTCGGTGCGATCGCCGGTCTGCTCGCCTTCAAGGCCGTAAAAGCCGGAGCGCCGCCGACCCCGGACATGGCGATCGAGGAGGCGCGCAAGATCCGCGAGACGGTGAGCTCGTCCTCTGGCCCATCCGCATCTGTGACGCCCCCGTCCGCCGCCGCCGCCGCCGCAGCAGCAGCAGCAACGGCAAGCTCTGCGCCGGCGGCGTCTGTGCCGGGATCGGGAGCGAGACCCGGCTCGATCACCCCGACGTCCGGTGGGAGAACCGATAGTGGGCTTGGAAGGGGGACAGTCGATGGCACAACGCTCGACAGCTGAGATTCGCAGTTCGATCGAGTCCAATCGCGCGGAGTTGGCCGTGTCGCTCAACAATCTGCACGGCGAAGTCGCGCGCATCACCGATTGGCGTGGGCAGCTCGAGCGCCATCAGCGCGAGCTGGCGATCGGTGCGGCGGTCGTCGGCGTGCTGCTGCTGGGGCGCCGCCGCCGCAAACGCCGCCGCGCCTGAGGTCCCTGAACACGGCTGCTGGATCACCCGTGTCAAGCGATTTAAGGTCGACAAGCATGTACTACCGGTGTGTGCTTGGGCCGGCGCGGCGCTCGACGACCCGCGGCACCCAGCTTGTCTGGGAGCTTCAGGAGGACGAGTCAGGCGAAGAACGAGGCGGGGAGCGCACCGACCCCTAGCAGGCCAGAGCCCGTATAGGTCCCGATGACCGGGCCGACCTCCGATATGAACAGCGGCTCTGAGCCGAAGATTTCCCGGCAGCGATCCGCCAGCCGCTCGGCCTGCTCGGTGGCCTGGATGTGCTGCACCACCCAACGGTCGGCGCCGCTGTCGTGCAGCTCTTGGGCGTACTGAACCATGCGCTCGAATGCGCGCTTGGCGGTGCGCACGCGCTCCACGGGGACAATCTCGTACTCGAGCGAGAGGATCGGCTTGATCTTCAGCGTGCCGCCGAGCCACGCTTGCGCCTTGCCTATACGCCCGCCACGGCGTAGAAACTCGAGCGTATCGACGCAAAACCAGATTCGAAGCGCCTTGCGCGCCTCGCGTGCCCGCGCGGCGACCGCGTCCTTGTCCGCGCCACCTCGCGCGGCGGCCGCGGCGGCGAGCAGCACCATGCCCAGGCCACCGCATGCGGTTTCCCCGTCGAGCACCTCGACGCGCTCCCCCAGGCCGCGCTCGACGAGCAGGCCATGGGCCTGGCGAGCCGACTCGCACGTGCCGGAGATACCGCCGGCGAGATGGATCGAGACGATGTCTTCTCCCGCATCCAACAGCGGCTCCCACACGGCAAGGAAGTCACCGATGGAGGGTTGTGAGGTGGTGGGCAGATCCGCGTCCGTGCGCAGTCGCTCGTAGAAGGCGTCAAA
>DATHNH010000212.1:0-12904 GCA_035486255.1 Solirubrobacteraceae bacterium
CCGAGTGGCAAACGGCCAACCTCGCGCCGGTGCGCGCGTCTCACCGCGGCAAGAAACCAAACCTTCTCGGCGGCATCGTTCGCTGCGCGGGCTGCCGATACGTGCTCGCGCCGCAAGTCTTTGGCTCGGACAGACCAAACCCCACACGCGTCTACCGCTGTCGCGCGATCCACAGCGCCGGCGCCTGCCCGGAGCCCGCGAGCATCTTTCGCGACGCTCTCGATCACTACGTCGAGGCCGTTTGGCGCGAGCAGATGGAAAGTCAAGCCCTCTCGATCAAGCAAGACTCCGAAGCGCTCCAGGTAACGAGCGCAAAACTCCAAGCCGCAGAAGAGGAGCTGACAGCGTTTGCCTCCGATCTCACCGCTCGGCGCGTGCTCGGCGACGGCTATCACGCTGCACTCGAAGCACGCGCAGCAGCCGTCGATGAGGCCCAAGCCGAGCTGCAGCGGGCAAGTGCATCAGCAGCGAGCGCGGATACCATCGAGGGCTACGATGACCGGCCCGTTGAGGAGCGCAAGCGCATCCTCTCAAGCTCGATTGACGCAGTGATCGTCAAGCGCGCGGACGCGCAAGTGCCGCTCGACGAGCGCGTCACGATCCTTTGGCGTGGCGAAGGGCCAGATGACCTGCCCCGCCGCGGCAGGGACAACGGCCCGATCCGTCCCTACGCGCCCTAGCGGCACAAGCACTACACCCGGATGACGCTCGCGCACGATACGAGCGAACGTCTCAATTGCCGCCCGCGTTGCGGCAGGAGGCATCGGAGCAACCGGTCGGGTGTTGACAACACTGGCCATCTCTCCCTACTCCGACGCCCACGACCCAGCGGGACATCAATGGATTGTGTGAGGCGTAGCCCGATCCCGCCGTGGGCGATCCAGAGTGATCCGACGAGTAACGAGAACCGGGACACCAGTGCTCCGTTCGTGCGACGCCTCGACGTTTATGCCCCACCCATGCGTGTCGCTTTATGAAGAGGACTTCGTCCAACGCTTCGCAGAACAGGAGCTCCCGCGGAGATGAGCCGTCGCAGACGATGAGCCCCGCTATCAGACTGTCACTGTCGTATCCACTGTTCTTGTTGCAGTTTTTTACGGCTTCGGGAGGAACTGGGGCGCCAGCGACATCGGACGGACAGCCACAGCGTCGCGGTCGTCAGGGCACGGGTGCCAACGGGGCCCGTGGCCTGAACTACCCGATCCGTCCGCTATGGAGCACAGGGAACAAAAACAACAACATCACCATCAACATCCACCCACCCTTCCGGTCCCACACCCACCAACACCACCACCCGCCTTGCCAGCCAACCACCACAACCACCTTCAGGTGCTTGACCACCCACACTCGAAGTTGTGGGTGGGTGGTCAAGCACCGACCCCAACCGGCCCACTTTGCAGTTGGCTGGCCTAAAACCGCACAACCAAGCCACAAAGGGTGTGGGACCGGGGCCCCAAGCCCACGAAAGCACGACACCACCACGACAACAAACACGACAAGCACGCGACACGCTTCTAGCCGCAGTCACCCCTCCGCGCGCATCGCCATCCATCTCCGCGCTACAAGCTGGGCAAACAGCCACTACAGCCGGATGCAGACATCAGCGTTGTGAACGTCGGCGAATACAGCGCGGCGCGACGTTGGCGTGGCGACCGGTCACTGGGGCGTGCTGCGGATAGCTCGGCGGATCTTGTCTCCCAAAATAACGGGAGACCAACGGTCACACGCTGAATGATCTACTTGTGCCCTGTCCCTCGCACAACGCCGACGTTACCCGACCCACCCTTCTTCTCCAGGTTGAAGATCGTTTTGGGCAGCTTTGGGATCGACTCCGGCCTGGGTGCGCTACCAGGCTTCGAAGGCAAGGACGGGGTGCTGACAGGACGGTCTGCCATAGCTATGAGGCTAGCGCAGCCGCGGCGGCAAGACCAGCGGTCTCGAGAACAAGTGCGCCGAGCGCCACACCCAAGAACCAAACCAATCGCCTTACCGCCCTCGAGTTCGCCTCACGCTGCTCCTCGAACGCATCGGCAAGGGCGAGGTCGACCATAGGCTGCTCGAGTATTCCCTTGTCCCACAATGCCCGGTATGTGGCTGGCGCGTTGACGCTGAAGCCAAGCTCGTAGGGCCTCAACAGCAACACGACGACGAGCAGGAGACCACCTGCCCCGAGCAACCCCACAACCGTCGCAAGCACCTTCAAGGCGCCATCCGGATGCCCATCATGGAAGACGGGCTTGGCCAGCAAGGACGCAATCACAGCACCAGCGGCGAGCAGGGTCGAGCCGCGGCTTCGCACCTCTGCAACCTGGCGCTCCTGCTCGGCGAGCGCCTCCAAGCCAAGTTGATATATCCGCTCCTCGAAGCTGGTCACAACGACGACAGGATGCCCTTCACATCGGACGCGCAGGTGTTCGTACAGATCGTGAGCCCGACCCCGGCCCTACAACGTCGAAGGACTCTCGAGCACACACCAAATCGCACACACCTAGGTGCTGCTGTTTCGTCCCGCCAACCACAACGACAGACGACAGTCCACGCCAAACTCCCATGTCCGAGAAGACCACTATCTTCAGTGTTGGATGGAGATGTCGGGGTATGCAAAAGCGCTCTGTCCAAGGAGAACAACTTCAGGCGCTCACGCTCGCGCGACATGAGATGCATCGCGAACATCGCGATCAGGCGTACGATCTGCACGCCGACCCGCTCGGCCTGGGTGTACTCCGAGCGGGGCGTACCAGGCTCGGGGCCGGGAAGGTCGCGGATCGAGATGTAGGTGACCTGCCGGCAGCCGACGGGCGCCGGTTTCACCGAGGCGTCGGCGAAACCGAGTTGTGTGAGACCTGAGCGCGCGTAGATGGCGAGTGCCTCTCCGACCTGGACTTCGCTGCCCTCGCCATCGCGTAGGGCACGCACGACCTCCATGCAGGTCGGCTCGCTAGCGCGTCGCAGGACAACATCCACAGCCCCTACCACCGCCGTCTCCCAGGCGGCCTCCGCTCGGCTCGGGAGTAGGTCTCGCAGGAAGGAGACGGCCGCGTCCTGGCGCAGGTGCTCGGGAGCAACTCGTAGCGGATCGAGCATCCCACGCAGTCCCGGATCGGGATGTAGCGCGATCGTCTCGGCATGCGGCGCGACCTCTTCCAGCAGGTGAAAGCGGTGGTCGCCCTTGGGATCGCAATCGATCACGCGGGCGCCTTGGAGGAAGCCCTCGTACTTGAGCTTTTGTGCCAGCGTCGTCTTGCCAGAACCGAGCGCACCGACGCTGAGGATCGCCGTGTTGCGGTCACGCTCGGAGCCCTCACGCAGGTTGAAGCGCACCGGCTGGCGCGAGCCTGACAGCGTATGCCCGAGGTAGAAACCCCCCTGCGAACCGACGGCGTGGGTCGCGGTCGGCATCATCGCCCCGACCTGCTCGGTGGTAAGCGTGTCCTCGTAGCCGGCGACCCGTGTGCGCTGGCCGGGAAGATGCTGAATGAACAGGGCCAACTGGTCACCGAGCGGACGATGCAGGCGGATCTCCCCGTATGCGCGCCGACATGTTTCCACACGCTCGGCAAGCTGCGCCTCGTCCTCCGCGCCGATCGCCAGCGCAAGTGTGGCGCGCAACAGCGGCGGGCGACTCGACGCCTGTAGGTGAGCAAGCAAGTCGCGCGCTTCCTGAGTGCGCCGATAGCCGATGTCGGAGACGCCCTGATCGCCGTCCGACTCCGCGCGCAGAATCTGGTCGGCGTCCTGAACGCGTCTGCGCGCGATTCTCAGCGCCAGCTCGTTCGGCAGGAAGCGGGCGTTGAGCGAGAGGTCCACGGGAAACGAAAGGCTCTCCACCGCCGCGAACATCAACTCGACGCGGGCACCTGGAAAGCTTGCTCGCTCAGGCAGCGCGCCTAGTACGAGCTGCGCCTGCCAGCTGACGCCGAGCTCGGACTCGATGCGCAACGAGCGACCGCGATGCTCGACATAGCCGTCCATCCAGCGCACCACGTCGCCCTCCAAGGGCGCGAGCAACGCCTCCCCGTTACGCTCGAAGGCCAGTGCCCGCGGCTCGTGCAACCCATCGACGATCGGCTCGCCCAAGCCACGACAGAATGTCCTGCGCACGAGCCACTGCACCTCGACGCCACGAGCCGGCCGCGCGCTCAGGAAGCCGCCGAGCCGTGCCTGAGCCTGGTCCGCTCGCGCACGCAGGTCCTCGAGCATGGAGGCCTTCAGCAGGCGTCTGTCGCGCACCGAGAAGGCACGTGCGATCGAACGCAGCCACTCACGCGGATGCTGCTCTGCCGCCCGGGAGACGTAGGAGGCCACATCGCGCTCGGGCTCACGCAAGCTGACGAGCAGAAACAGCGAGGGTTGCGAGCAGCCAACGTCGCTCAGGCGCTCGGCGTGCTCGCGGGCGTAACGCAGGTTTGCACGCACATGCCTACCACGGCTTGCCTGCTCCAGCTCGCCAAGGTAGCCCTCGAGATCCCAACGCCGTCCGACGCGCACGATCTGCACATCTGCTTCGAGCGCTTCCAGCGCGCCCATCAATGTGGACAGGCGTGCGCGCTTGACCTCCTCGGAGAGCCACTCGTACGAAGTGCAGGGAATCCAGAATGCCGCCCACACATCGTCGCCTGCAGCGCCAAACACGAGGTTGCCGTAGACGAATGAGATCGGCGCTCTCAACCTCTCACCTCGAGGCGAGCTCCGTGTGTGAGCGCGATCACCTGGCGTTGTACGGGTCTCGGCTTACTCGGCAGCGCCGCGAGCCGCATGTCCGGTCGTCGCGTAAGGCCTCGCAGCAATCCGGGCCGCCAAGCGGTGCGCTCGTGCGCTGTACCGACAAGCACCGCTCCCGGGCCGATGTAGCGCAAGTGACGCAGACGCGAATCCGATCCGTCCGCGAGCACCACCAACTCATCCAGGCGCCAGCGTCGATCCGTGCTGACACACGGCCTGAGCCCGGCAAGCTCGTGCGGCCCAGTGCTGTAGCGCAGCAACGCGAGAGCTGCCAGGTGAAATGGTCGTCCCTCGACTCTGATCAGCGTCAATACCGCCGCACAAACGCCCGGTACGCCGAGGTCGCATAGATACCAGGGCAGTGTCCGCACAAGCAGCCCGACCAGCGGCAACGCCCCAGCTACCAACACAGTGCCAAGCAGCGCCAGGAAGTAGACGATGCCACGCAACGGCACTCCGCCGGGATTGAGCCTCAGTCGGTCTACGCGATAAATGCGCCGCTCGAGGTCGAACACGCTCCTATAGGAGCGGATCTCGGTGGTCATGCTCAGCCCTCGACTGTCAGCTCATGGGCGGTCACGTCTATTGCCTCCCTCGCTGTGCCGTGCGTCCGGCTATCGCTTTGCCATCCAGCCCGCGCGCGAGCACTCAGGATCCGCCGAACAGCGAGTTGACGGTGTCGCGCAGAACGTTGACCCCAGCGGGGGTGGCGAGCAGGATCGCGACGAGCCCAACCGCGAATATGCCGGCGGCCTCCTTGAAATCACGTCGGAAGGCGAGCACGATCGAGGCGATCGCAAAGCCGAGAGCGATCAAACTCATCGCGACCTTGCGTCCGGTTTCGCCTGCCTTGCTGGCCGCCGATTCGAGCGACCCGGACGCTTCGCTCGTGGCTATGAGGGTGTGGATCGTGTGCATAGTGGAGCTCCTTTTTGTTGGCGGTTTGGGGATTGAATTGGCCGCTGTATGACTGGCGGGCTAAATCCGTTTCACTGCGACGGCGCCACGCTCGGGCTAGCCATCTGGGTTCATCTGGATCGCCGATATCTCCCAGCGCCCGGCGCTGAGAAGCACACCGAGTTCGTAGGTGAGCGTGTACTGGGCGCCACGTTCGTCGCGGGCGCGCAGCGTCGCGAGCACCGAGCGCTCGTCTGGAGACCAATCGAGGCTGTCGAGTGACCGCAGCGTGAGCGTCAGACCGGGGAGCGTGACGTGGGTGCCCGCGGCCAGGTCGGCGGCGAGCTCGGATTCGGCGCGCGCCAGATAGTTGCGCAATGCCCGCGTGACGACGGTCTCGAGGACCGGGTCTTCGACTTCGCGCAAATGCGCCGGCGCAACGGCACCGGTGGAGGCAGGCGCACCCACGAGGGCCGGGTAGCCGGCCAGTGCAAGTGCACCGCCTGCCTCACGGATCACACCGACGTTCAGATAAAGCAGACCGGAGGTGTCGGTTTGAGCGGCGATCGTGTAGACGTGCTCGTCTGTGGCGAGATTGCGCGTTTGCACGACCTGCGTCCATTGCACCTGCTGCTGTCCGCTTTCAGGCGGCTGAAAGCCGGCTTCGGCTTCCATCCAGGATCCGAGGAACGGAGCGAGCCCGAGCCTGTGGACTTCGGGGTTTCGCGATTCCCACGTGAGATAGCGCCGAACAAATAGCGTCGCGAAGCCTTCAGCCGCTCGGTCTACAACCGAGGAGCCCGGCGTCGCCCGCGCGATCACCGGCCGTGGTGGTGCAATCGCAAAGCGCGCGCTCGCCAACAGGCCCACAGCTGCCAATCCTTGAATCAGATAGCGCGGCAATTCACGCCCGATCCGTATTCGCCACATCGGCCGCGCAGTGACAGTGACAATCGTATGTGAAGGAACACGCGACATCTGACTCACTGCTCGAAGCCGAACTCGTCATCCGTGAGGTATGGTTCGGCCGCGACGGGAGCAAGCGCACCTGAGTTCGCTGGTCGCGACGTCGACGGTTGCGTCAAATCGAAGCGTGACGGTGAAACTGAGCCTATCGTCGGCGCTCGGAGCCGACGCACTTGCTCAGACCTGCGTGTGAACGCACCTAAAAAGGAGGCGGACACGCGCTGTGTCCGCTGCGATGGCTTGCTATCGCTGGGTGCGCCCCGCGAAGACGGACGATGGATGGCAGGCGCGCGCCCGACCACAGCTCCGCCCCCCTCGACGCCGGCGCCGATGCGAACGACCTGTGCTCCAGGTCGGGACATTGCCACATGCCGATGCGACATATTCAGTACGACAAGACAGAGCGTTCCAAGAATGGCGCCGGTCAGCAGACCAAACCCCACAAGCCGACCGGGTTGCGAGCGCTGGGAACAATCCGATCGGACACCAGGAGCGAAGTTGCCCGGAGTCGGACGCTCAGACCAGGGTGTCTCAGCGACCGCGTCCGCAGCAATGGTTGAGCCCTCGGCCGTGGTTGAAGCCCTGGAGATCGTCGTGTCATCCTCACCGTACCCGAGCTCAGTGTTCTTCCCGCCCGGGTACTCGTCCTCTCCGTACACGCGATACACCTCACGTGGCGCCCGGTGCCAAATACTCATGTGAGCGGCTTTACCGGTTCTAGACAACGCACGCATGCGGCCGGGAGCCAGGACGGGGATATACCAAGCTCCCGGCCGCCTACGTGCCATTGGGAAGCGCCATTCGATCGTCTCGGCAACCGATCGTCGGCGTCCCGAGGAACGCGCCTATGTGTGGGGCGAGGAGAATTCATAGGTGTGTCCCTGCTCACTGATCCGACGGGCGTGTGGTGGACGGGACACACACATTTCCCTGAATCACGGGTGCCTCGGTGGCAAACAACCGCATGAGCCGGACGCGCCCGCGCTGGGCCACCTTGCGATACTTCTCTGTGGTCCAGCCGTGAATGCGACAGAACTCAGCGCAAACCTCACCCGAGAGCTGACTCGAAAGTACCAACCGCTGGTCGTTCGAGAGCTTGTGCGAGAGTCGAGCGATGCGATGCAGATCGTGGCGCAGCAAGGCCAGCCGCTCGACGTCGACGCGTCCGTCGGCTACATCCACCCCACCGTCTTGCTCCGAGGAAAGAGACACGGAGCTTGCCAGTGCCGCCTCCATCGGACTGCGCCCACTAAAAGCACGACGACGGTCATAGATTCGCGATAGAAATTTCTGCTCGAGCGCATTGCCGATGTGGGCACGGCTTGCGAATCCTTCTCCGCGCCTCGCGCGCGCCAGCAGCTCGAGCGTCGCCTGGCTGTAGCAGTCCTCGAGATCCTCGTGCCCGAGCCGATGACGGTGGGAGGCGAGCAGCAGATCGCGACGAGCGCGTGCCACGAGCGCGACCGCTTCGCTCGGATCGAGCAGACCGAGTGCGTGTCCACCGATCGCCCGCTTGCCGGCAATAGGTTGTTTTGAGCACTCCTGTCGGGTAGACACGTAAGCATGTCGGTGCAAGTGACCCGTAGACCCCCCTCCCAACATGGCCGCGACTGGCTGGGTGCCGTGGACCGCTATCAGCAGCGCAAGCGCTGGCTCGGCTTCGTGGTCGCCGTCTTCAAGCGCTTCGACGACGATCAGGGAAGCCAGATGGGGGCACTGATCGCCTACTACGGATTCTTCTCGCTGTTCCCGCTGCTACTGGTGTTCGTGACCGTGCTCGGGTTCGTGCTCGAAGGCAGCCCGGGCACACAGGAGAGCGTGCTGCACTCGACTCTGAGTCAATTCCCGATCATCGGCACCCAGCTGCAAAGCAACGTGCACTCGCTCAAAGGCAACGTCCCGGCACTCGCCATCGGGCTTGTGGGAGCGACGCTGGCGGGGCTTGGAATCACCGGCGCGGCGCAGAGCGCGCTCAACAATGTGTGGCACATACCGCGCAAGCGCCAGCTCGGCTTTCTCGCATGGCGCATACGCGGAGTAGGACTGCTGACCGTCTTCGGCCTGCTTACGATCGTCTCGACGGTGGCAGCCGGCTACGTGACCTCTCAGACTACAGGACTCCTCGAAGTGCTCGTCGGAATAGTCGTGGCGCTGGTAGCAAACCTGGTGCTGTTCTTTGCCGTCTTCCGGCTGCTCACCGCCGATGAGATCGCCACGCGCGACCTGATCGCCGGGGTGATCGTGGCGGCTGTGCTGTGGCAGATCCTTCAACACCTCGGCGGCTTCTACGTTGAGCACGTGGTGCGCCATGCAAAGGAGACCTCAGGTCTGTTTGCCTTCGTGCTCGGGCTGCTTACCTGGCTGTACCTGGGTGGGCAGGTGACGCTGATCGCGGCCGAGGTGAACGTCGTGCGAGCAAGGCGGCTTTGGCCGCGCAGCCTGCGCGGAGACGATCAAGACGACCCGGATTCCTGAATGGAGGAGGGCCCAAGTGCCCTCACGATGGCACTTCAGCGACACATTGAACGGACAGGATCAGACCCTTGAAAATCGTTCCGACGGCGCTATACTAACTAACAATTCGTAACCTTATATGGAGCGTATATCGATGGCATCAACCCCTTCACCCCCATCACGAGACGCCCAGCCACAGGAGCAGAAGCCTGTCCTGCGACTGATCCCGCTTGACGACACGGTCGTGTTCCCCAGCATGGGAATCACGCTGACCGTCGACGTCGGCGACGACGAGCGCGTCGTTCTCGTGCCGCGGCACGAGAACGAGTTCCTCGAGGTCGGCACGATCGCGGAGGTTTCAGAGCAGTTGCGCCTACCCGGTGGCGGTCATGCCGTGGCCCTCTCGGGCGAGCACCGCGCCCTGATCGGCGCGGCCCAGACCGGCCCCGAAGGCGAGCTGCGCGTAGAGGTCGACGAGCGCCCGGACGACGTGCCCGTGGACAAGCGCACGCGTGAGCTCGAGCGCGAATACCGCGCCGTGGTCGAGGAGATCCTCGAGCTACGTGGTGATGACGGCCGCATCGCCGCCTTCCTGCGCGCGATCGTCGAGCCCGGCCCGCTGGCCGATTCAGCCGGCTACTCTCCCAACCTCACCTACGAGCAGAAGGTCGAGCTGCTGCGGACGCTCGGCGTGACCGATCGCCTGGAGTTGGCGGTCAAGCTGCAACGCGACAGCCTTGCCGAGCTGCAGGTGAGAAAGCGCATCCGCGAGGACGTGCAGGAGGGCGCCGACAAGCAGCAACGCGAGTACTTCCTGCGCAAGCAGATGGAGTCGATCCGCAAGGAGCTGGGCGAGGACGAGGGCTCGATCGTGGAGGAGTACAAGGCCAAGATCGAGGCCGCGAAGATGCCCGAGGAGGTACAGGAGCAGGCCCTGAAGGAGCTTGGTCGCCTGGAGCGCATGGGCGAGCAGACCGGCGAGTCGAGCATGATTCGTACCTACCTGGACTGGCTGATCGCGGTACCGTGGAGCAAGCGCTCCGAGGAGCACCTGGATCCGGTGGCCGCGCGCGAGGTGCTTGACGCCGACCACGAGGGGCTCGAAGACGTGAAGGACCGCATCACCGAGTACCTGGCCGTGCGCAAGCTGCGCCATGACCGCGGGATCGAGGCCGACCCCAAGTCCGGAGCAATCCTCACTCTGATCGGACCGCCCGGTACCGGCAAGACCTCGATAGGCGAGTCGATCGCACGAGCGACGGGACGTGAGTTCGTGCGCATGTCACTTGGCGGCGTGCGCGACGAGGCAGAGATTCGCGGCCACAGGCGCACCTACATTGGAGCCCTGCCTGGACGCCTCGTGCGAGCCCTGCGCGACGCTGGGACGATGAATCCGGTAATCCTGCTCGACGAGGTCGACAAGGTCGGCGCCGACTGGCGCGGAGATCCTTCGGCGGCGCTGCTGGAGGTGCTGGACCCAGCGCAGAATCATTCGTTCCGCGACCACTACCTGGATGTGGAGCTGGATCTGAGCCAGGTGATGTTCATCGCGACCGCCAACGTGGCTGACACGATCCCCGGGCCGCTGCTCGACCGCATGGAGGTGATCCGCTTCGACGGGTACACCAGTGAGGAGAAGCTGGCCATCGCCAAGGGCTACCTGTGGCCACGTCAACGCGACCGCAACGGCCTGCGCGAGGAGGAGGTGAGCGTCTCAGACGACGTACTGCGGACCGTCATCGCCGAGTACACGCGGGAGGCCGGCGTGCGCAACCTCGAGCGCGAGCTTGGCACGGTGCTGCGCAAGACGGCGACCAGAGTGGCCTCGGGCGAGGTGGAGCCGCCCGTGGAGGTCTCCGTGGAGACCGTGCGCGACGCGCTCGGACGCCAGAAGTTCTTCCAGGAGTCCGCTGCTCGCACGGCCACGCCCGGTGTCGCCACCGGCCTGGCTGTCACGGGCACCGGCGGCGACGTGCTGTTCGTCGAGGCAACCGCCATGAAGGGCGGTGGCTCCGCCGGCAACGGACTCGTGCTCACCGGCCAACTCGGTGACGTGATGAAGGAGTCGGCGCGGATCGCCCTCTCCTATGTGCGCGGTCACGCCGAGGAGCTCGGCATCGACCCATCGGCGTTTGAGAACAGTGAGTTCCACGTGCACGTGCCTGCAGGCGCGATCCCCAAGGACGGGCCCAGCGCCGGCGTGACGATGGTCACGGCACTCGCCTCGCTACTGTCGGCGCGTCCGGTCAAGCACACGGTGGGCATGACCGGGGAGGTCACGCTGCAGGGTCGTGTGCTGCCGATCGGTGGGCTCAAGCAGAAGGTGCTTGCCGCCCATGCGGCCGGACTCACGGACGTGATCCTGCCGGAGCGCAACCGTGGCGATCTCGACGACATTCCCGAGGAGGTCCGCGAGCAGATGAGCTTCCACCCGGTGATGAGCATCGACGAAGTGCTCGACGTGGCACTGGAGGCGGCGCCCAAGCTCGCGCACGTCTCCTAGCGGGAGGATCTTCGATGTCCTCACGTAGCTCGCGCCGATGTCAGCCGGTGCCCGTGGAGGTCCGCCAAACGGCGGACCTCCTGGAGCGGCGCTGGCAGCTGTCGATCATCTACGCGGCTTTGAGCGGGGCGCTGCGCTTCAACGAATTCGCCGAGGCCGTGCAAGGCATCTCGCCGCGCATGCTCTCCGAGCGTCTGCGCGACCTGGAGGGCGCCGGGCTGATCGAGCGGACCGTGCTGCCCACGAGCCCACCGATGGTCGAGTACCGCTTGACTGTGCGCGGGCGCCGGCTGGCACCGGTGATCGAGGCGATGCGTGCCTATGCGGAGAGCGTCGGGTAATCAGAGGGTCTCGGCTAAGCGAGAGTGTCGGGTAGGAAGCATCGGGTAGCTTCAAAAGAGGCACGCACGAGTCGCAACACGAACGATCAGGACCTGTTATGTCTCAGAGATCTCCGCAGGGGCGCCGCTTAGAGCGAGAGCCCCCTCGTGACACCCGGCGGCATCCAGAGCCGCACCCACAAGCTGGCCCCCCTCACACTCCTCGGCGCTGACAGTCCTGGTGGGGTTGCGTACGCCGATCGCGCCCGCTACACCTCCCGCGGCTACGAGCAGCGCAGCGATCCCAAGCCCCAGATGGAAGGCTTCAAGCGATGCGTCATCGGCGGCGAGGGTGATCGCCCGCGCTTGAGCCGGCGGCAGACCCGCGGTGGAGGGACGGCCCAGCGGAAGCTTCTTGGCTTCGGCCACAGCCGCTCTCGCGGGCGGCCCGAGCGGACGACCGGCAAGATTGCTGTCCAGGCCCGCCACGAACGACCCGGCGACAGCCGCGCCAACCGCCGCCGTGCCAAGCAGCCCGGCGACGCGGGCGACCGCATTGTTCACAGCTGAGGCGATGCCCGCTTGACTTGTCTCCACGCCCGCCAGCACAGCAGCCGTCAGCGGAGCCACTGTCATCGACAGACCGAGAGAGAAGACGAGAATGCCTGGGAGCACATCGGTGATGTAGTCAACGTGCACGCCGATGCGCTGGAAGAGGAGCAATCCACATGCGGCCACAAGCGGTCCCGCCCCCATGAACAGACGCGGACCATAACGATCGGCCAAAGCACCGAAACGCTTGGAGAGAGCGAACATCACAAGCGTGGCGGGCAACGTTGCAAGGCCTGCTTGCAGTGGGGTGTAGCCGCCGATCTGCTGCAGGAAGATCGTCAGGAAGAAGAACAAGATCGCCAGGCCCGCATACATCGAGAACGTCTCGATGTTCCCCGCCGAGAAGTTGCGCCGGCGAAAGAGCCGCAGCGGCAGCATCGGATCGCGAGCACGTGACTCGTGAAGGAGGAAGCACACGAGCAAGACGGCG
>DATHNH010000213.1:0-4903 GCA_035486255.1 Solirubrobacteraceae bacterium
TGCTCCAGATCGACGGGGACGCCGGAGTGGGTTGGTGGATTGCTGTTCCAACCAAACTCACTCACCCAGACTCGAGCGGTGTGCGAGGAGACCAAGGTTCCCAGTCGTTGGGCGGCACGGACGGTCGAAGTGATGGAGCCCAAATTCGTGATCCATATGTTTTTTCGGTTTGCGGGCAACGTCGAGGGTCCGCCCGACGTATAGGGATGAAGACTCCAAACGTCGACGTTCACGCGCGTATTGCAGATCAGGCTGGGTTTTGCACCGGCAGACAGGCAGAACAGGCTTCTGGTGAAGTCCAGCGGCGCGATCGTCGTGGTACCGGGACGTCTGACTTCGTTGGGGAAGAGTGCCCCTCCGATGACGATGTTGTCTGGGCGCACGCCATGGACGATCGAGGCGAAATCGTTGAGCATGGTCCGGTAGAGCTCGACCGAGACGGTTTCGTTGCCTTCGATCTGTGGTTCCAGAAAGAAGCTGGCGTTCGGCTCGTTCCATGCTTCCCAGTAGGCAACGCGAGGCAGCCCTGGCTGTGCGCCGTCATAGCGGGTCACGATCGCCTGCGTGAACATCATCAGAGCGCCCAGATCTGGGCGCGTCTGGGAGGAGCCCGGCGGCGACTCGGCCCAGGACGGCGGTTCGAGGATGTCGATCACCGGCGTCAACCCGCGCGCGATCGCACGCGAGACCGTCCAGTCGAGGTGCTTCCAGCGGTATGACGGATCGAACGGATTGGCTGCGTCGAAGCCGGCCGGCGGATTGGCCGGTGCGATGCTGCGCCACGCGAGGGCCAGCTTCAAGAAGCGGGCGCCCGAGCTTCGGGTTCGCGCGAGCGCGACTTCTCCGGGAGCTCCGAAGGGAGGGTAGCTGGCGAGCCCCGTCTGCAGCTGAACGCCGAAGGCCTGAGCGTTGCCGCCGAGGTTTCCGGCGAACGTCCAGAGGATCAAGCTCGCGAGGGCGACCTGAAGAATCGACAGACGCAAGCGCCCGGACGCGCTTGCTCTATGGGTTGGGCGGAGATGGTGGAGCATGAGTCGCGTTGGGCGGAACCGTTAGGAACCGGAACACCGCGACTGCGCCATCGGTGCGGCCACCCGTACCCAGCATAGAGGCAGCCGCCGCCACAAGTGTGCCGCTATCGGCAGGAGGCCGAAATCGTCGGTGAGACACACAAAACAGACCTTTGCAGACGGTCAGGTGTTCGTCTATCAAACCATCATGCGGTCGGGGCTAGCCCACGGCTCCGGGCCCACCCGGAGCCGTGGCGGCCCCGGCGTCGAGTAGTCCCGCACCGTAGAGCGCTTGATCCTGCGGTCCCCCGAGCTTGCGCGCCGTCGCCGTCAATCGTGTGGTGAGCTGGGCGACCGTCGGTTTACGTCCGAGAATGTGCGCGGCAATGACGAGCGCCGCGGTGGCGCTCACGTGGGGCGTGGCCATCGAGGTGCCTTCATAGCCGTCGGGAAAGCCGAACACGCGCGGCGACGAGCCGGTGAAGGTCATCTGGAAGATGTCGCGGCCAGAGGGAAGTTCGGGGTTGCAGTTCGGGTCCCCCGGGAGGCTCGCGTCGGGACCTCCTCCGGGCGCCACCAGCGTGATGCCGCGGCCGTCGTTGGAATAGCTGGCCAGGCAACCGTGTTCGGTTGTGGCGCCGACCGCGATCACGTGTCCGGCGCGAGCGGGATAGGGGATCGAGGTGCTGCCCTCGTTGCCGGCCGCGGCCACGACCAGGACGTTGTGGCGATAGGCGTAGCGCAGCGCTTCGATCAGCTCCGGGATGTCCGAGGCGCCGACGTCACTCGAGAACTCGAGACTGAGGTTGATGATGCGCGCACCATGGTTCACCGCAAAGCGCACTCCTTCCGCGATGACCGAAGCGTCGCCTTCGCCGGCGCTGTCGAGCACCCGTACGGGCATGATTCGTGCCGCGTACGCAAGGCCGGTCAGACCGTAATGGTTGTTGGTCGCCTCGGCGATCGTGCCGGCGACGAACGTGCCATGGCCATTGTGATCGTTGGCATAGGGGGTGCGATCGATGAAGTCATAGCCCTGCACGAACGAGTACTTGTTGAAGTCGGGCGAGCGACGGTACTTGCCGCGGTTTGCGTAGGCCACTCCCGTATCGAGTACCGCCACGATCACTTTCGACCCGCCCGGGGCCCCGTCGGCCGCGACGTTGGCCCACGCTTGGGAGGCGTCGACGCCGAAGGTCCCGTCGAAGTTCCATTGCACCTGCTTCCAGTCGCCGGGGGTGCTCCCGGTCGTGCCAGGATCGTCGGGGATCGAGATCGAGGTGGCGTGCGCCACGTAGTCGGGTACCGCCCACACCACGCCCTTCTCGCCGCGCAGCTTGGCGAGTGTGCTGTCGAGCTCGGCGCTCGCGGGAACGTTGAGGAGGTGCGTGGTGGAAGCTTCGTCGGCTGGTTCGCCTGCGCCGCTCGCGGGGGCGCTCGATGCGCGCGCCGCGTGATCGTCCGGTGCGTACTTGACGACGATCCGGGTCGGGTCGTAGGCGGCGGCGATCGACTCGACCGGCGCGTGGGCGGGCGTGGAAGCGTCGGCGATCTGTGCCGCCGCGGCAGGCCCGGGTGACGGCTCGCCCGGAAGTCCCGACAGCGCGATCGCGCCGAGCACGGAGGCGCACGCGACAGCGGCCTTCAGCCGGCGGCCGGACAAACTTGGATATCGGGTTCGGGCGGTCGGCGGCAAGTGACTTCCTTCGTAATCATGAAGTGTTGGAGGCCCCGGAGGTTGCGCTCCCGCCGGACCCGACCGCGAAACGAGATTATGAGCAACCACTTCTTTGTACGCGACGAATACTTCATGCGCCTGGCGTTGCGCGAGGCGCAGCGCGCGGCCGAGCACGAGGACGTGCCGATCGGGGCGGTGGTAGCCAGCGGCGGCGAGCTGATCGCGGCCGGCCATAACGAGCGCGAGCTGCGTCAGGACCCGACCGCCCACGCCGAGCTGATCGCCCTGCGCGAGGCCGCTCGCGCGCTCGGCAGCTGGCGAGTGCTCGACGCGGTCCTCTACGTGACGCTCGAGCCATGTGCGATGTGTGCCGGGGCGATCGTGCTCGCACGCGTCCCGCGAGTGGTGTTCGGGGCGAGCGACCCCAAGGCGGGGGCATGCGGAAGCGTGCTTGACGTGCTGGGCGAGCCGCGTCTGAACCACCGCCCAGACGTCGCCGGAGGCTTGCTCGCCGGCGAGTGCGGGGCGCTGCTCAGCGAGTTCTTCGCTGCGCGGCGCTGACGCGAGCCATGTTCGCGTGGCTCGTATGCGCTGACATCGCTTTTTGTTGCGGAGGCTCCACAGGGAGCGATTTGGGCCAAGGAATCCTTGACGCCGGTGAGGGCGGTGACTACAATAGTGGTCATGTCAGAGACCCTGCCGCTCTCTTCCGTAAAGGCTCACCTCTCTGAGCTGGTGGACCGCGTGGAGGACCAGCACGACCGCGTGGTGCTCACCCGCAATGGCAAGCCGGCCGCAGTCCTGATCAGCGCCGATGACCTGGAGAGCCTCGAGGAAACCCTCTCGATCCTGTCCGACCCTACTCTCATGGAACAGATCCACGAGAGCGAGCAAGAGCTCGCGGATGGGGGGCAAGCAATCACACTTGCAGAGCTGCGCGCCGACCTTGAGAACCGCCGCAACGCGGCAGTGTGAGCGAGGCACCATGGGAGGTTCTGGTGATGCCTCCCGCGCGTCGCCAGATCGACCGCCTGCCCATCTCTGTCGCCGCAGCAGTCATCGAGACACTCGACGCGATCGCATCCAATCCTCGACGTCTCGGTAAGCCTCTGCGCTTCGAGCTTCGGGGATGTCTGTCCGCTCGCCGCGGGCCTTACCGCATCATCTACCGCATCGATGACGCCGCTCGCTCGATCAAGATACTTGCCGTCGCACATCGTGCGGATGCCTACCGCCCACGCTGACTCGACCTATACGCGCACCGGTCCGGTGTGGCGAGCGTAAAGGCCGACCGAGTTCGAGCAAGACCTCATACGGGCCAAAAACGGGGCTGACGGGACGACTCTCGAAACATGCCCCCGCCTGGCAACAGATCAAGGAGTTGCACGCTCAGCGCTCCAGCTGTTGCGAGGGCGGAACGGCTAACGGGTAGGTCTCTGCGAGAACCCGCTCGAAGTTCGGTGTTCCCTGGAACAGGGCGATCCTCAATTGTGAGGCCGCCGCCATCCTGAGCGTGATCGAAAAGCGAGTCGTAGACGAAGTCGGGCCATACGTTGATGCTCAAGCCGTTGCCAAGCAAGAGCCCTGCTATTCCGCCGCACCAGCGATTTCCTCCCGGCTAGCGAGCGATCCATCGATCGAACCTGACTGCACGGCCGCTCCCTATCAGCGCCCGGGACAAAGCCTGAGATCGCGGTGCGCGAGCCCTCGGGCCCCTAGGGCAGCCCGGCGTGCGGTATGTCGACGACGGTCGTGAGCAGCACCGCCTCTCGCGTGTGCGCGCGGTTGGCCTCGAGGAAATCCGGCGCGGCGCAGAGCAGCAGCGTGCGCCCGTCCTCGCCGCCGAGTGCGCAGGCGAAGATGCCCAGACCGTCGGGCGTCCGTATCTCCTCGAGGATCTCGCCACCCTGCCCGACGCGGACGCAGCGCGCGCCAATCGCGTCGGCGGCCCAGATGCAGCCCTCGGCATCGAGCGTGCAGCCGTCGGGAGCGAACTTCAGCTGGGGGAATGTCTGCTCGAAGGGCCCCAGCTCGGGCGTGAAGGCCACCTGTGCCCAGACCCTCCGATCGCTTAGCGAGCCGTCGTCCTCGAGCGTGAACGCGGTGAAGCGAGCGCCGGCCGTCTCCCCGACGATCAGCGTGCCGTCGTCGGGTGTGATCACCAAGCCGTTGGGGAACCTCATGTCGTCGTCGAGCACCGTCACCGAGCCATCCA
>DATHNH010000214.1:0-4858 GCA_035486255.1 Solirubrobacteraceae bacterium
AGTGAAGGCACGCATCCGAGGCGTAAGCTTCAGTTCAAGGAAGCGTCAAACGAGACGAGGAGCACCATGGCCAAGACACCGCGAGTGGGCGAGCAGGCGCCGGACTTCGAGCTTCAGGGCACCAGTGGTCCGTTCAAGCTCTCAGAGCATCATGGCGAGCGGGTGGTATTGCTTTTCTATCCGGGAGACAACACCCCTGTATGTAGAAGGCAATTCTGCTCTTACCGCGATCGCGCGGACGACTTCGCGCAGCTCGATGCCACGGTGGTTGGCATCTCCGCGCAGAGCGTGGACTCCCACGAGGGCTTCATCGCCAAGAACAGCCTCACGGTCCCCCTACTGGCTGACATCGACAAGGCCGTCGGGAAGGCGTACAGCGCCAGCGGCAAGCGCGCCGTCGTCATCGTCGACGAGCAGGGCGTGGTGCGCCACCGCCACGACCATCTGATTGGGCTGGACTATCAGTCCGTGGATGACCTCAAGGCAGCGCTGGATGCGCTCCCGGCCCCTTCTGCTCAATAGGTTGCAGGTCTAGAAGTGCATTTGTTGCGTGAATCGGCTTAGGGCTCATCTCGTTAGTCCGCACGTCTGACGCCTATCGGGCTAGGACCGCGTGTCTCACGCCTATCGGGGCAGGCCCGCACGTCTGACGCCTATCGGGCTAGGACCGCGTGTCTCACGCCTATCGGGGACAGGCGCTAAGCGCGCTCGGCTGCGCGAGGAGCTTGCGTAGCCTCGCGCTCGGCCGGTCGCGCTTCGGCCGCGCGGCGCGCGTGAAGCTCCATCAGCTCGAGCTGCATGTTGCGTGGCCGCTCTCCCGGGCCGGGGGACTGTCTGCGCCAGACTCCATCCGCGTGCAGTTCCCATGAGCTCTGGTTGTCAGCAAACGCGCGTTCCAGCGTGTCCATCAGCTCGGCACGCAGCTCGGGCGAGTCGATCGGCGCGGCGAGCTCCACGCGGTGGTCGAGGTTGCGTGGCATCAGGTCGGCAGACGCGATGTACACGGTCCGCTCTCCGCCGCGCTCGAAGGTGTACACGCGCGAGTGCTCCAGCAATCGCCCTACCACCGATACAACCCGGATGTTCTCCGAGACGCCGGCGACTCCGGGGCGCAGGCAGCAGATGCCGCGTACGTTCAGATCCACGCGCACCCCGGCCCGCGAAGCGCGATAGAGCGCGCGGATGCAGTGGCCATCGACGAGCGCGTTCATCTTCATCGCTATCCGTCCGGGCGATGCGGGCGAGTGCGTCGCGATCGTCGCGTCGATCTCGGCGATCAGCCCCTCGCGCAGATGTGCCGGGGCGATCAGCACCCTGCGATTGCGCAGCGGGCGCCCGTAGCCGGTGAGATTGTTGAACATGTCGGCCACATCCGCCCCGATGTCCTCGTCGATCGTGAATAGGCCGAAGTCCGTATACAGGCGCGCCGTCGCGGAGTGATAGTTGCCGGTGCCGACGTGCACGTAGTTGCGCACTCCATCGCCCTCCCTGCGCACCACGAGCACGCACTTGGCGTGCGTCTTCAGCGCCGGCTGACCGTAGACGACATGCACGCCTGCTTCCTCCAAGGCCTTGGCCCAGTGGATGTTCATGCGCTCGTCGAAGCGAGCAGTCAGCTCGACCAGCGCGACCGCCTGCTTGCCGCGCTCGGAGGCTTCGATCAAGTCCGGAACGAGCGGCGAATCGTCGCTCGTTCGATACACGGTCTGCTTGATGGCAAGCACGTTGGGGTCGGTCACAGCCTGTTCGACGAAACGCTCCACCGAGGTGGCAAACGAGTCGTAGGGATGGTGCACGAGCACGTCGCCCTCGCGCATCGCGGCAAACACGTCCGGGCGCTCACCCTCGTGGCGCAACAGCCGCGGATGGGTCACGGGGGCGTAGGGAGCGTTGCGCAGCTCAGGCATGCCGGGAAGCTTCACGATCTGCCACAGAGCTCCCATGTCGAGTAGCCCATCGACCGGGTAGACCTCGTCCTGGCGCACGCCGAGCAAGCCGATGAGCTCCTCGCGCAGACGCTCGGAGCAGCTCGTTCCTATCTCCACGCGCACGATCTCGCCGAAGCGTCGCCGACGCAGCTCGTCCTCGACCGCCTGCAGTAGGTCGGCGGCGTCATCCGATACCTCCAGATCGGCGTCGCGCGTGACCCGGAACACGTCGTAGTCGACGATCTCCATCCCGGGAAAGAGCGCGTCGAGATGATGGGCGATCACGTCCTCCAGCGGCACCACGGTCGTATGGGACGCCGTCGACCCGCTGCCCTCGGCGGAGCGCAGCGTCACAAAGCGCGGCAGGATCTCGGTCGGCACCTTCACACGCGCGAACACGGTCTCGCCGCCGGCCGGGTCGCGTACGAGCACGGCCAGGCTGAGGGATAGATTCGAGATGTAGGGAAACGGGCGGCCCGGTGCCACTGCAAGCGGGGTGAGTGCAGGAAATATCACGCCGCGGAAGTGCTGTGCCAAGTAGGCGCGCTGCTCGTCGTCGAGCTGCTCGAAGCCCACGACGTGGATCCCCTGTCCGGCAAGAGCCGGGCGCAGGCGCCCTTCGAAGCATTCGCTGAGACGCCCTCCGAGCTGTAGCACGCGCTCGCGGATTCCCGCGATCGTCTCAGAGGGCGTGCGCCCGTCCTGGCTCGGGTTCTCCACGCCGGCGTCGATCTGGTCGTGCAACCCGGCCACGCGCACCATGTAGTACTCGTCGAGGTTGGTCGTATAGATCGCACAGAACTTGACGCGCTCGAGCAGCGGAATCGACTCGTCCTCGCCGAGCTGTAGCACGCGCTCGTTGAAATCCAGCCAGGAGAGCTCGCGGTTGATGTACAGCGACGGATCATTCAGTCGCCGCTCGTGCTCGTGGTCGTTATGCATTTCGTCGCTCAACTCTTCTATGCTCGCAGAACCCCATGGCTATGGCCCGCCAGCTTTGGCTGCTTCGTCACGCCGACGCAGAGCCACACGGTACGCGCCCTGACGCCGAGCGGCGGTTGACCGAGCGCGGCAGGCGCCAAGCGCATGTGGCCGGTGTAGCGCTGGCGCGCATGGAGGCGGAGCTCGGTGGAATCCTCGCAAGTCCGAAGGCGCGCGCCCGCGAAACGGCCGAGCTGGCGCTGGCGCAGTTGACCGAGCGCGAGCGTGGCCTGCTCGAGCTGCATCCGTTGCTCGCCGGCGGCATACAGGCGCGCGAGGCGCTCGAGCTGCTCGCCGGTGTCGGTACCGACGGCCCGCTGCTGCTCGTAGCTCACGAGCCCGAGCTCTCGGGCATCGTGGGCGAACTCACGGGTGCTCGCGCGGATTTGAAGAAGGGTGGCCTCGCCGTCGTGAGGCTAGGCGCCGGTGGTGCTGAGCTCGTACTCCTGCTGCGCCCCGCCGAGCTCGCCCTGATCGCGGATGTCGCGCTCGCCGATATCTGAAGCGGCGGCTCGGCCGGCCCGGCCGGGTCCGGTCAGTGCCTGCTCGGTGCCGTCGACGGTGTCGAGCTGCCGGCTCTCTTCGCCGGTGGGAGAGCTCTCGCCCTCCGGGCTGTCCGCCAGCTCCGCGGCGAAGCGATAGCCGATCCCGAAGTGGGTGTGGATGTAGCGCCAGCCGGGCGAGGCCTTCTCGAGCTTCTGACGTAGCTTGCGCACGAACACGTCCACCGAGCGGTCGCCGCGCACCATCGCATACCCCCACAGGCGCGAATAGATCTCCTCGCGCTCCAGCACGCGCCCTTCGCCACCCGCAAGCAGCTCGATCAGCTCGAACTCCCGCCGCGTCAGCTCGAGGCTGCGTCCCGACACGAACGCCTGGAAGCGGTCGGAGCGAATCTCCACCTCGCCTGCCGACATTGGCTTTGACTCGGTTCGTGCGGTGGCACGACGGCGACGCCTGACCAGACCCTGCACCCGTGCGATGACCTCCTCGGGGTGGCATGGCTTGGTGATCCAATCGTCGGCCCCAAGACGCAGTCCGCGGACTCGCTGGGCGACGGTGGACGGCCCGGTGCAAACAACGATTCCGAGCTCCGGCAGCGCGCCGCAGAGGCGCTCGAGCCATTCCCAGGCGGGCGGTCCGAGCACCGCGAGATCGACTACGAGCGCGCTGAGACGCATCGAGGCGATCGCGTCGGTGGGAACCGGGCTCGCAAGCACGCGATGCTCCCAGCCGAGGCGGTCCATGCGCTTGCCGAGGACCTGGATAAAGCCGCTATCGCGGTCGAGCACCGCGATGCGCAAGGAAGACGTGCCCCCAGCGCCCGAAGCGACCCCTTCATCCGTGGAGAGGATGCCCGTCGTCATCTAGCCGCAGTGTATAGGTGCTTTGAGCCGGAATGGCAAGTCGCGCAGACGATAGTCACAGGATCTTTACAGCGTGTTGCCCCAGTTTGCGTCAGCGGCCGCTCAGTTGCCGAGCGGGTTGGTCTGGTCGGAGAACTCGCGGAACAGCCCCGTCACGACGAAAGCCACCTGCTCGCCCACGTCGACAGCGTTATCGCCGATGCGCTCCAGCGCGCGGGCCACGAGGATCATGTGCATCGCCCACTCGCGCGTATCCGGATCGTCGCCGATCTCAAGCGCCGTGCGGAAGATCTCGCGGTTGAGGCGGTTGATCTCGCGATCCTGGCGAGCAAGGTCTTCTGCAAGCCCGACGTCGCGCCCGGAGAAAGCCGCCTTGCACTGCACGATCTCAGAGCGCGCATACGCGCCCATCTTCAAGATCAGCTCTAGCACCTCCGGGCGAACGGGCGGCTCGTAGCCCGACAGCGGGATCAGCTTGGCGATGTTCACGCACTGATCGCCCATCCGCTCGACATGTACGATCACGTGCAGCAGCGCGGCCACCAGGCGCAGGTCACCGGCCACCGGCGCTTGCGTCGCAAG